>JABDPU010000105.1 GCA_013042625.1 Flavobacteriaceae bacterium
TTTGGTCAGTCTTACTTTCGCTGTTTGATATTACGACGAAGCAGTCCTTAATTTGTTACATCTTCATAAAATAATTTTTATTTCGCAATAATGGTACTATTTTTAAGTTCTAATAAAAAAATTACCAAAAAGCTATGAAAAACAGTTTGAAAATCATTCTGGTCCTGTCCTTGTGTTTTCTATTCCAGTCTTGCTTTGAAGATCGTGATGATAAGGGCATTTTTGCCAGCGAGATCAACGATTTTGTTTGGAAAGGCATGAATACGGTCTACCTCTACAAAGATTTTGTGCCTGATCTGGCCAACGACCGTTTTATGTCGGATGAGGAGTATGGAGATTATCTGAACAGTTTTTCTTCTCCGGATGAATTGTTTGAAAGCCTGATTTATCAGCGGGAAACTGTGGACAAATTCAGTTGGATAGTAGATGATTATATCGCACTTGAGCAGCAGTTCAGTGGAGTTAGCAAGAGCAATGGGATGAAATTTGGACTGCGGAAAGTTCCCGGCAGCGAAACAGACCTTTTTGGATATGTAAGGTTGGTCTTGCCTGGAAGCGATGCCGAATCAAAAGGTCTGCAAAGAGGTGATGTTTTCTCAGGAATTGATGGAACCTCTCTAAATTTCGACAATTATCTGGCGCTGCTCTCTCAAGACAATTATAGCATTGACCTGGCCACATATGACAATAACGGCACTCCGGACACAGCAGATGATATAATTACACCTGGAGGCGGCAGTGTTAGTCTGACGAAAAGTGAGTTTACCGAAAATCCGATATTCAAGACTGATATTCTTACTGTTGGAAGTGAAAACGTAGGGTATTTAATGTACAATGGTTTTGTTCGTAATTTTGACGTCTCTCTGAACAGTATTTTCGGACTATTCCAGGGAAATAATATACAGCACCTCGTGTTAGATTTGCGCTACAATCCCGGGGGATCTGTCAACTCATCTATATTATTGTCCAGTATGATAACCGGACAATTTACTGGTCAGATCTACTCAACCGAACAATGGAACAGTGATCTCACGGAACAATTTTTCCAGCAGGATCCCGAATCCTTAGTAAATCGATTTGTTGATAATGATAACGGCATGTCACTCAATAGCCTGAATTTAAACACCGTCTATATTTTAACTACAGGAAGCTCGGCATCAGCCAGTGAATTGGTAATCAATTGTCTTGATCCTTATATAGATGTTATTCAGATCGGAACCACTACAACAGGTAAATACCAGGCCTCCATCACGGTCTATGATTCTCCCGATCTGAGAAGAGAGGATGCAAATCCGAATCACACCTATGCTATGCAGCCACTGGTTTTGAAAGAAATAAACGCTGCTGGTGTCACCGATTACGATAATGGTCTTGATCCCGATATAGAAATCGCTGAAGATATTTCGAACTTAGGAGTTTTGGGGGCTGAAACAGAACCACTTCTTGAGATGGCTTTAGATGATATAGCCGGTAACAGGCAACTGATCCAAAGCCCTTTTGGGACAGAACTTATTGCCGATGACAGCGACTTTATTCGTTTTGGGAAAGAGATGTATAAAACAAAAACACCTCCGAAATCGGTTAGAAGTCCGCTAAAAGCCAATTGATCCTGCTTCATTTCAGGCAGTGATCAAACATGAATCTTAAATTGGTTCAGTACCATTAATAGTATTATTTTTGGATAATGAATCGATTGCTTTTGCGTTACCTTTTAATTTCCCTGACCATTATTTTATGCTCTTCATGCAAGAGAGAGACCAATGATCAATCCCTGGTCCATGAAAAGGCAGACAATGTCATTAAATATGCTTCGGGCTTTATCATTACCGAAGAAGGCAAAATTAAAATACTGAATATTAGAAATACCTTTCCAGGTTCGAAGGAAAGTTATAGATATGCCCTGATCAACAGGGAAGATGCGGCTTCTATAACTCTTAATAAGGAAGAGTTTGAAGGTGTCATCCTAACGCCCGTTGAGTCAGTCGTTATGACTTCCACGACGCATATTCCTTCTCTGGAATTGTTGAATGTTTCAGATCGTCTTATAGGATTTCCGGGATTGGATTATATATCAACGCCATCAGTACGTACAGCTATAAAACAGGGCAAAGTAAGGGAATTAGGTTCAAATGAAGGCCTGAATACAGAGGTGCTTTTAGAACTTTCACCGGAGGTTGTTATCGGGTTTAGCGTGAATGGAAGTAATAAGACCTATGACCTAATAAAGCGTTCAGGCATTCCCGTTTTATTAAATGGGGATTGGGTAGAAAGCTCACCACTGGCAAAAGCTGAATGGATTAAATTCTTTGGGTTACTCTTCGAAAAAGAAAAACAAGCCGATTCCGTTTTTAACAAAATAGAAAATCAATATCTCAATGCCAAAGAACTAGCCTTAAAAGCCAAGAACAGGCCTACCATTATGAGCGGAGCGGTATACCGGGATGTCTGGTATTTACCCAATGGTACCAGCCCGGAAGCTCAATTTCTGGCAGATTCTAACACCAATTACCTTTGGAGTAATCGTGAAGGAAAAGGCAGCCTGGAATTGAGCTTCGAATCCGTTTTTAGCAAAGCACAGGACGCTGATATCTGGATCTCGCCTTCCAGCTATAAAACCAGGCAACAAATGCTGAATGCCAACCCTCATTATGGGGAGTTTAAGGCCTTTCAGTCAGGTGATGTCTATAGTTTTTCGAATTCCACAGGCGAATCAGGGGGCATTTTATATTATGAATTAGGCACAAGCCGACCTGACCTGGTGTTGATGGATATCATTAAGATCTGTCACCCCGGTTTACTACCTGATTACCAGTCTACTTTTTTTAAGCGGTTGCAATAATGATTACGAACAGGCCTACACGATCGATATTGCTGTTACTAATGTTAACCATTTTGGTATTCATGGTCAATGTCTTTTTTGGGTCTGTCAATATTCCTGTAAAGGAGGTCCTAATGAGTTTAACCGGCCAGGAAGTTGAACAAGAATCGTGGAACTATATTATACAGAATTACAGGTTGCCTAAAGCTGTTACAGCTGTGCTGGTAGGTTCGGGCCTTGGTGTTTCAGGCCTGCTGATGCAGACGCTTTTCAGAAATCCCCTGGCAGGACCTTTTGTCCTGGGTATCAGTTCAGGTGCCAGCCTTGGCGTTGCTACCCTGGTTATGGGCTCAGCCTTGATGGGCGGGGTATTAGGAGGGCTCGGTGACTCAAAATGGGGAATTATTATCGCCTCAAGTTTGGGGAGTTTCCTTGTATTGTTGGCGGTTCTGGCCGTCTCCATCAGAGTGCGAGATACCATGGCAATTCTTATCATAGGACTTATGTTTGCGAGCTTGACTTCAGCCATAGTTGGGATTCTATCGTTTTTTACCTCTGCAGAGCAGCTTCAACAATACATTTTTTGGGGATTCGGAAGTCTAGGAAACCTGTCATGGAATGAAGTTTTCATTTTAGGCATAGTCTTTTTCCTGGGAATAGCATTCAGTATTTTTTCACTGAAGGCACTCAATTCATTACTCTTAGGTGAACATTATGCGAAAAGCATGGGGTTAAATATCAATAAAAGCAGGATCCTTATCATTTTAGCCACAAGTTTACTGGCAGGTGGTATTACGGCATTTGCCGGGCCAATTGCATTTATCGGACTTGCCATTCCTCATATCGCAAGGCAAATCATGAACAGTGGTAACCATAGCACCCTAATGCCGGCTGTTATCTTTATCGGAGCCATTGTTATGCTCATTTGTGATAGCATAGCACAACTACCAACCACTGACTATACCCTTCCGATCAATGCAGTGACAGCCATCTTTGGTGCTCCAGTGGTAATCTGGCTTTTAGTAAGAAAGAAAAACATGATTTTCTGATGCAAAAGTCCACCATCATACCAACTCTGAATGTCAGTGATCTGAGTATTGGATTTATGTCCAAACAGAGCTCTAATATTCTTTTTAATGACATATCATTTAAGTTGAATAAAGCTGAGCTGGTTGGGATTATCGGTCCGAATGGCATCGGAAAATCCACCCTGATCAGAACGCTGAGTGGTGTTCAATCTCATCTTGCCGGAAGCATCGAGATTAAACAAAAAAACCTGAAGCAGTTCAATCCTCTGGAATTGGCCTCTGAGCTTAGTGTAGTCCTAACTGAAGCCTTGGCCACACGAACCCTTTCCGTATTTGAAATCGTAGCTCTTGGTAGGCAGCCGTACACCAACTGGATTGGTCAATTGAGCAGCCTGGATTTAAACATTATTGAAAAGGCCATGGCTATCACACAGATCGACGATCTGAAGTATCGAAAAAGCTTTGAATTAAGTGACGGACAAATGCAGCGTGTCATGATTGCCAGAGCACTTGCCCAGGATACCGATCTCATTATTCTTGATGAGCCGACAACACATCTCGATCTGAATCATAAGGCCAGGACCCTTTCACTCCTTAAGAAACTTTGCAAAGAGGAAGGAAAAAGCATTCTATTCTCTACCCATGAAATCGAACTTGCCATTCAATTGTGTGATAAGCTTGTTGTAATGTTAGCTGAAAAGGTATATTTTGACAGTCCGGACAAGCTGATCTCTTCAGGTGTTTTCAGTAAAATGTTTCCTTCGGAAACCATCGAATTCGATACTCAAATGGGGTCTTTCAGAATTAAAAAGTAAGCCGTATTTGACTTGTTAAACCGTCGTGATAAATGTATATTTGAGAAAAGCGTTGTTTAATGAATGACAATCTAATTCTTATTGTTGCAATCTTGGTTTCCGCAGCTATTGGAGCCTATGTTGGTATGCTCATCGGAAAGTTAAAAAGCAAAGGAGATCAAAGCATGTTGGCTGAAAGACAGAACCAATTGAGCCAAACCATAGATGAACTCAAAGGGAATATCAATAAGATTGAAGTTGAACGGGAAGCTATCAGACGAGAAAAGGAAATGCTAAGCACAGAGCTATCCAAAAAAACTACAGAATACGATCATCTGATGAGGGAGAATGCGCAACGAGACGAAGCTCTGAAGAAACAGCAGGAACAACTGCGTAAAGATTTTGAATTACTTGCGAATAATATACTTGAAGAGAAATCCACCAAATTTGCCGAGCATAATAAGGAACAGTTAAAACGCATTCTCAATCCGCTACAGGAGAAGATTCAGACTTTCGAAAAGAAAGTAGAAGACACACAGAAGGAAAGTATCAGCATGCATGGTGCCTTAAAACAACAATTGTCTGACCTGAAGTATTTGAACGAACAGATGACCAAGGAAGCTACAAATCTTACCAAAGCCCTGAAAGGTGACAGTAAAATCCAGGGGAACTGGGGTGAATTGGTACTTGAGCGGGTCCTTGAGAAATCAGGCCTTGAAAAGGATCGTGAATATTTTGTTCAGCAGAGTTTTACCAGGGAAGATGGTTCAAGAGTGCTGCCTGATGTGGTATTGCATCTTCCGGATAATAAAAAAATGATCATCGACTCCAAGGTTTCACTTACCGACTATGAAAGGCTTGTCAATGCGGAAGATGATGAAAAAGAGATGCACCTGAAAGCCCATGTGAGCTCGATCAAGAAGCATGTCGATCAGCTTTCCGATAAGAATTACCAGGATCTGTATGATATAGAATCGCCCGATTTTGTATTGATGTTTATTCCAATTGAACCCGCTTTTGCTGTAGCCGTCAATAAAGATAACAGTCTATATAACAAGGCTTTTGAACAAAACATAGTTATCGTTACCCCAACCACCTTGCTCGCTACACTGAGAACGATCGATTCGATGTGGAACAATGAAAAGCAACAACAAAATGCAATAGAAATAGCCAGGCAAGCCGGTGCCTTATACGATAAATTTGAAGGATTTGTGACCGATCTTACAGGAATCGGACGAAAGATAGATGCTGCAAAATCTGATTATTCAACAGCGATGAATAAGTTGGTGGAGGGCAAAGGCAATCTGATTTCCCGTGTTGAAAAGCTGAAGAAAATGGGTGCCAAAGCAAAAAAGGCATTACCTGAGCCTATTCTAAAACGCGCTGAAGAGGAAGATTAAACCAATAAAAAAAGCCGCTACTTACGTAACGGCCATATCTTTTATATACTCTTGCTTATTGTTTAATAAATCGTTTGGTCTGGCTTCCAAATTCACCTGACAGACGAACGAGATAAACACCATTCTTCCATGAACCCACATTTAAGCGTGTTTCCATTGCAATGATATTCCTGTTCAATAATTTTTTCCCAAGAATATCAAATACCTCAAGCTTCAATTCTTCGTCAATAACGGGAACTTTCAGGGTCACGATAGAATTCCCGGGATTTGGAGTGATCTGAAAATCCTGCTCTTTTTCAAATTCAGGCGTACTTAGAGTGCTAAGAGCTACGATATTATCGAGGTCCATTATAGCATCTATCTTATCACCAATAAAGGCAGGAGCACTGGCACTTACAATCCTGAACTCAAAACAATCCTGAAGGGTTAGATCAACATCAGTTCCTGTACCGAGGTTTGAAGTTACCGTTTGCATATCAGCTGTTCCGATTGGGATGGTAACAGATTTCCAGCCTTCAGCAGTAGTTACAACAACTGAATTGGAAGAAGCTATAGAACCTCCTGCTCCATACATGGCCACTCTGAACTCGAGATCGTTAGTATTTGCTCGGGCATCAAATTGCACAGCAACAAATCCAGAGAAATCTCCGGTCCATTGGCTTTGGTTATATACAATGGCGCGACTACCAGCGGTCATCCCAGGGCCAGAAGACACATTTGCCATATAAGCGTCACTTGCTCCTGCAGGTCCTCCCGACGCAACCCAATAAGGTGGGTTAGGCGAAGATCCTGCTTCAGACCAGTTCATGGTTCCTTCAGACATCATGGTAAAATCATCTTCATTCCCAGATGTAGGAATCTGAGCCTGAACTGTAAAAGCTAAAAGGAGTAATACGATAAAAGAAAGTAGTTTTATTTTCATAGATGGGTCTGTTTTAAGGCAACATTAGTACTAAATTAATAAAAATTCGAACCACGAATCAAAACTTTAACCTATTATTTGCTTAAATACATCTTTCGTCGGGAATAAAGGTCATAGAACTCATCATCCTTCAAACTTTCAATGAATAGTATGCTCTCTCCTGTGCTTTTCATCTCGGGACCGAGTTTTTTATTCACATTCGGGAATTTATTAAAAGAAAAGACTGGTTGTTTGATGGCATATCCTTCCAAGTGCGGATTGAAATCAAAATCTTTCAACTTATTCTCACCCAGCATGACCTTGGTCGCATAATTCACATAGGGTTCGCCATAGGCTTTAGCAATAAACGGTACTGTTCTTGAAGCTCTCGGATTAGCTTCAATAATGAATACCTTATCATCCTTTATAGCAAACTGTATATTGATGAGGCCAACGGTATTAAGAGCTTTGGCAATTTTAACCGTATGGTCCCTGATCTGCTCCATTACCAGGTCTCCGAGGTTGAATGGTGGTAAAGTTGCATTACTATCTCCGGAATGGATTCCGCAGGGCTCAATATGCTCCATTATCCCGATGATGTAAACCTCTTCTCCGTCGCATATGGCATCGGCTTCTGCTTCTATGGCGCCATCCAGGTAATGATCGAGGAGTAATTTGTTATTCGGAATTTTTCTCAGCAGGTCAACAACATGTTCTTCTAGTTCTTGTCTGTTGATCACGATTTTCATTCCCTGTCCGCCGAGAACGTAAGACGGTCTGACCAAAATTGGAAAATTCAATTTATCGGCTACCGCCAGCGCTTCATCGGCCGAGGAGGCCGTGTCGAATTCCGGATAAGGTATACCGTTATCTTTTAAGAGGGTTGAGAAATGCCCTCTGTCTTCCGCAAGATCAAGGGAACTAAAACTAGTACCCATGATCTTGACACCATATCGATCAAGCTTTTCGGCCAATTTCAGAGCGGTTTGACCTCCCAATTGAACGACAACGCCTTCCGGTTTCTCATGCCTGATAATATCATATATGTGCTCCCAGAAAACAGGCTCAAAATAAAGTTTATCTGCCGTATCAAAATCAGTTGAAACTGTCTCGGGATTACAATTGATCATAATGGTCTCATAACCACATTCCGCAGCTGCAAGAACACCATGAACGCAACAATAATCGAATTCTATTCCCTGCCCGATACGGTTTGGCCCGGAACCAAGAACGATAATTTTTTTCTTATCGGTAACCACACTTTCATTGTCGGAGTATATCGAACCATCGGGAGTTTCCATTTCACTTTCGAAGGTAGAATAATAATAAGGTGTTTCCGCTTGGAACTCGGCAGCACAGGTATCAACCAGTTTATAAACCCTGTTGATATTCATCTCGGCTCGCTTATTATATACTTCGCTTTCCAGGCATCCCAGCATATGGGCAATCTGGCGATCGCCATAACCTCTTTGTTTGGCTTCAAGCATCAGGTCACGGTCAATGGTATCGATTGAGTATTCAGATATTTTCTGTTCAAGGAAATACAGCTCTTCATATTGCCTCAGAAACCACATATCGATTTTAGTAATCTCATGGATAGTCCTAAGAGGAATTCCGATCTGAATGGCATCATAGATAACAAATACTCTATCCCATGAAGGATTCGCCAATTTTTCTATGATCACATCATAGGCTTTGTAACCTTTTCCATCAGCACCCAAGCCATTTCGCTTGATCTCAAGCGACTGAGTAGCTTTATGAAGGGCTTCCTGGAACGAACGACCAATTCCCATCACTTCACCAACCGATTTCATCTGCAAGCCTAGCGTTCGGTCACTCCCTTCAAATTTATCGAAGTTCCAGCGTGGGATTTTAACGATCACATAGTCTAATGTGGGTTCGAACAGTGCCGAAGTCGATTTGGTAATCTGGTTATCGAGT
>JABDPU010000106.1 GCA_013042625.1 Flavobacteriaceae bacterium
GACTGATCACCCAGAGAATAGCAAAAGCTATGCTCAGGTTTACGTAGAAGTTGTTACGCTTTTTACATTCGGCCTTATACTTAATATAAGCCTTAATTCTATCAAGTTGCTGAGGCGATACTTCATTAAACTTAAGAGCCATGTCATTAGATTCCATCAATAAAGCATCATTCGCAATTCTAATCTTGTGCTTGCCTATTAAGGATCTGTTATACTTCAGACTATTATTTGCCATTGACATTGAACCGCCGCCTCCCATTTTGATATAAGTTTTATATTATTAGTAGGAGAAATGACTAAAATGTTACAATCATATGCTCTTCTATCTCTACTATAGCGTGGAATACAAGCCATGCCGCTAATTATAAAGATGTATTTTTACAAAAAAATATTAGTGATAAATAACCTTAGAACCATCCCAGCAATTGGATTTTATAAGGTTAAAGAATTTTAATTCTCGTTCGTGTCTGTAATCGTTTCCTTGATGCTCATTTCCTGCTCATTTGTAATAAAATACACATTGGCAACCGCACCAACTGTACCAGGCTCTCCACTAATATGTTCTATTTTTTGAAATCGGGTAAACATTCCACCATTTTGTCTTCATCCTGGATAAGTGCCCAGGATTCTGCCATTGGTTTATCTACAATGATTTCACAATTATAGGTGACATTTGGTTTAACCAACCCCAAGACCAAAAATGCAACGAAAAGAACTACAATTATTCCAAGAAGATACTTTAATATTTCATAATGCTAAACGGGTTTACTGCTTTCTTTTATACTTGAACTCGTTTCTCTTTAACCATTCATCTGAATCCTGGAACTTCACTTCTTTCCGGATTATAAACTGTTCATTTCCAACAATATAAATACTTCTAATTAAAGCTTTCTTCCTATTGTCTTTCCCTTCAAATTCTGTAATTATTTCAATGGTCCCGTTAGCATTTCTTTGAACCGACATTACATTCTTGCCGTTCAATTTTTCACCATTAGCTGAGATTTTGATTTTATCCTTATTGTTTGCTTTTGGCTCGTTAGGATAAATATTAAAAAGTGTAAGTTGATTATTGTTTGTGCCTAATTGAACGCTAAGATCGGCCGGCATAGTAAACGGATTGCCCGATGAATAATCGATATAGGTCAGGGTTCCGGTCCAGTCGCCGGCTAATGAACTTAGGTCTTCCGAAGTGATTCTGTCCTGTGCAAAATGATTTAAAGATGACAGAAATAGGAGGATAAATAGAAAATACTTGAATTTCATTACTATTTGACTATATCAATCTTTGTGTTTACGCTTTACTGATGATAGGCCGAATTATGAGCCAAGGTATTGCCGCAATTGGAGCAGTTTCCTGCTGTACCGGATCCTCCGGCACATCCGCTATCACAGGTATAATGCCATACTCCGGCAGCATTCTGTCCAGTTTCTGCCGCGGCAGGTTGCGTATCAAACGGAGACTGCGATTGGGTGTTATTAGTATTGGAATGATAAGCCTGGTTATGTGCTAATGTATTTCCGCAGTTCGCGCAAGCACCTGCCGATGCCGATCCTCCGGCGCAACCATTGCTGCATGTATAGTGAAATACTCCCGCCGTATTTTGAGCGGAATCAGTATTGGATTGGCCTTGAGTATTTGAAAAATCTATCGGTTGTGGCTGATTGTTCTCATTTATTATTGTTTTCGGTTCTTCCTTACAGCCATAAAGAATAACTGAACTGAATAATAATATGGCAATTAGATTAAGGTATTTCATAGTAGTATTTGTTTATGGCTGCTATCTAACAGCATGAAAAATAGGTTATTACCCCTTAGATTTAAGAGCTTTTTATTTAAAAATTCGGTTTCAAGATACTGATTTTTTGGATTTCAGGCGTTCAGGCTCGTTAAACTGTAGGTTTAAACCAACCAAAGCGCATAAAACCATTCATCATTCTGTTCCATTTGAGTTAATGATCTCATATGCAAATCTCAAATTTGAACTATAAAACCTATCGAACCACCAATCTTTATATTTCACTGGAAGCGGTATGCTATCAAAGCTGATATCGGAAAGATCTTTTTCATGAAGTTCTACGGCCATATTTTCCAAATCAACGAGGTAATTTTTCATTGTAGTGATGAGTGTTTCAGTGCTTAATTCTCCATGGCCAGGCATAACAGTTTTAACATTTAAGGAATTCATAAAATCAAGCCAGGCTTTCCATTTCGAAATATTACCATGCGGCACATAGGGGTGACATTCATTAAATACCAGGTCACCGGTAAAAATAATATCATCATCGGGTAAGTATAATACAAGATCACTTTCGGTATGGCCTTGTCCTTTTGATATCAGTTGAATTCTCCTGTCCGGCCCGTCAATATTATGAATGCTGTCCACAAACATATCTGGCACTCGGGTTTTAACTTTAAGGTGGCTGTTGGAAAGGATTTCATAATAAGGTTTCCACATCAGTATTTGCTGATATTCTCTTGATTTAGTATCACCACTGAATGATTTATAGAGCGAGTCATAATATGCAAGACGAGCCGGCGCATTCTCCTTTTCATAGGCTATCTGCAGTGGTTCTTCTTCTTCAATGATTTCACTGGTCCTGGCCGTGCTTATAATTTTAACCGCTTCTGAAAATACCTGGTTACCCCTTATATGATCGTTATGAAAGTGACTGTTTACCACATATTTTACAGGAGACAGATTCATTTCGTTTAAGGCTTCCAGGAGTTCTTCTGCGACATCCGGAGAGAGAAAGCTGTCAAAAACTATGGTTTCTTTTCCATTATCTACAATGCCGACATTGCAAATTGCTTTTCCACCAAATTTGTGAATGCAGCTGTAAACACCTTTTTCGAGTTCAATGAACTCGAAGTTAACCGATTCGATCTCGATTGGTCGCTCAACTTTACAGCTGAGAATGAATAGAAGGGCAAAGACTATAGCTAGTTTTGATCTCATATATTAGTTATGATTTCATAAAATTTAAATACTATTTAATCATTGAAAACCAGTGATTGAAATCCACCAAATACCATCCGCTTAGCATCAAAGATCAAGCGTGACGGATCTGTTAAAGGATTGATCAATCCCGGCATTCTTTTATCATTTATTACCAGTTCATTGGCTTTGTCGCGTGTCTCCTTTGATTCGAAAACCACCCAACCAAAGATAATGGCTTCATCTGCCTTAGCACTTACGGCATCGATGAACGACCGCGTACCTTCCAGTTTTAAATCCTCACCGACGTACTCAAAGTAGGCGAGTGCACCATGCTCCTTCCAGATTTCAGCAACCTGTTCAGCCGCCTGCTTATACTGGTCTATACGCTTCCTTGGAATTGGAAGGACGAATCCATCGATATAATTTGCCATGATTTTCTGTTCTATTTTTAAACGATCAAATAATTTATGAGCCGGAATAGTTTGCAAAATTATCCATGAGGACCTTCCACCATCCCCAATCCTGGGAATAATACATCAAGCCATGCTGCACCAACATAAAAATAAGGAAAGGAACATAAGTATACTTCACTTCCTTGTGATGGCGTTCTTTCCAGATAATGAACAGTAGCACTAATTCAATCACAATATAAGAATAGGTGAGGCCCTGGTTAAAATTTGAGGCTATCCCAATACTGAATATGAACAAGCGGGTTAATGCGGGTAGAAGCGGACCGAAAATTGTTGCGACCATAAAGCGGGAATGTAGCTTCAGGTTTTTCCTGTAATACAATGCCAGTATAAACAGAACTGCAAAACCTAATAGGGTGAATGCATCAATAAAAGCCAGTTTGTATACTATATTCGGGGGATAATTGGCCTGCCCCTGAATCATTAAGCGCATCATAATAATCCCGGCGATGATAAGCGTTGGGACCAATACCAAAGAGGTCCAACCCAGTATCCTATGGGTTTTAAGGCGGCCTTTCTGGAATAGATAAGGTTGTATAATAAGAAGGATCATCCAAAGGGTGGCACTTATTCCATGAACATGATATGGCAAAGTAAAATCGCCTAGTTTGACGAAATAGGTCTTGCTGAATCCAATTAATACAACTAGTAGTCCGAGAGCCAGGTATAAGTGAGCGTATTTATAGAATTTCTTTCTTGCCATAGTTATTATCGATTTAAATAATCCTCGATCTCCTCCCTGTTATGAACTTTTGGAACGGGCTGGAATAAAGTTTTGTAATTCGGTTATTACCCCGATTTACGTTTCAATATTTTTATTATTCGGTTATATGTGATTTCCGATAAACTCCAGTTATATCCTTCAAAATCTGTTGTATTCGTAAATTGAATAACAACAGCATCTAAATCGGGATGGTATTTGGCGATACTTTGATAGCCGGGAATAAGTCCGGTGTGGTTATATTCATAAATCGAAGAATAGATTTCCTGTTCGCCTTGTTCAAACAATGAACCATCGTTCAAGGCCCTTAGAAATATTCCCACATCTTCAGCTGTCGCTATCATTCCCATCTCATTCGTCTTTAAATCCTCTTCATAGCCAACATAATAACCACTCATCACATCTTCTATATTCACTTCATTTAGGGAGGCGTATGTATTATTAAGTCCGAGTGGCATCAAAACTTCCTCGCTGATATATTGATAATGACCATACCCCAGCACCTTGTCCATTAGCATGGCGAGCAGTAAATAATTGGTGTTAGAATAGCCATAACCTTCACCAGGCAAGAAATTAGCGGGAATGTCCAGAGCCAATTCAAGGGTCTCCCTATCACTATCAGGAGGGTTTACCCAATAACCGGGAGAGTCAGTAAAATTTGGTATACCGCTCCGATGCTGAACCATCATTTTTAAGGTGATCTTTTCAGCATTTTCAATTCTTCCTGCCAATTCCGGGAAATATTCGACTAAGGTTTTATCAAAAGACAAACGACCTTCACTAACCAATTTGGTCACAGCAACTGCTACATAAAGCTTACTTATACTGGCAATCTTGAACAAAGCCGTTGGTCGGGCTGGTATTTTTTTCTTAGTGTCATGATACCCTGCAGCATAAAATTCCGGAGCCATGTTAGCTTGGTCCACATAAACTATAATACCATCAAAATCGTAGTCAAGAGCATCATCAACCTGTTCCTGTACTGTATCCGGAAGTGGCGTAATCCAGGCTTTTAACAAAACCCATGGTACGAAATAAAGGGAAATTACTGTTCCTATGAGCAGTACTATTCTGAAGATGTGTTTAAATGGTTTCCCGGACATTATTTCTATTTTTTAAAAGGCTGCCATTTCAGGTAGGTTGCCGATCGCCAAAGCCATTCCAGCGGACCATACCTGAATTTTGATAGCCACCATTTGCTAATCAACATCTGGAGAATGATCACGACTATTGCGATAATGAACATTTGGTAGTTCCTGATCTCACCCACATATCCAAGCCCCCATCCGAAGAGGATATAGGTTCCTATGACCGATTGTAAGAAATAGTTGGTCAATGCCATTCTTCCGTAAGGGGCAAAAACAATAAGTCTTCGTTGCCAGGAATCTTTATTAAAAAGTAAAAGAAATCCTATGGCGATCACAAAGGTGAAGCTCAGATTAAACTGGTCATAAGAGGTTAGTGCCAACATCGCCACCCAGCTGTCCATGCTTTGATTTTGT
This sequence comes from Flavobacteriaceae bacterium, assembly GCA_013042625.1. GTDB lineage: Bacteria > Bacteroidota > Bacteroidia > Flavobacteriales > Flavobacteriaceae > SHLJ01. Next base: position 5,633 of record JABDPU010000106.1, read on the forward strand.
CCGTGAAGCATGAATAGTACAGGAGTGAGGATCAGAAATATTCCTAATCCGCCGAGACTCCATTTCATTATTTTATTCAAATTATCCTTTTCTTTATCTATGGCTTCTATGATTCGTGTTTTACCTATCCATAGTCCGAGAAGGAAAAACCCAAGCGTCAGGCCACCTCTTCCGAAGAAACCAATTTGAAAATTAATTTTAGCAAGCATTCTTTCCATGCTGTTGATATGAAAGACTTCCAGAATCGATCCCGTTTTAAGGATTTCCCAGTATTCTTCATCACCTTTTCCTGTCAAAGGGAATATATCATCTACACCTGTAATGGCATAGGTGACAAATCTTGCTATTCCGAACAAAAAGACAAATGCAACGATGAGTATATACTTGTTCTTTACCTTATAAAATGGAAGGATCAGTAAACCCACAACCGCGTATATCGTGAGTATATCCCCGGAATAGAACATCTGGTGAACGGCTCCTATGATGAATAGGATAACCAATCGCCATAGAAAACGGCCTTCAAAGCGCATGCCCTTTTTGGCGGCCCTGTCCATTTGAATGAAAAAACTAAGGCCAAATAGGAGTGAGAACAGGGCGAAGAATTTACCACGGATAATGATAAACATAGCACCTTCTATAATCTGGTCGATCAATCCGGCGTTTTTAACGGTCTGCCAATCCTCAGGAATCATTCCTGCGGTGTACTGTTCTACCATATGGACGAAAACGATACCGGCCAGGGCGAAACCCCTGAGCGCATCAATAGATTGTATTCTTTTGCTTGGGTTGGTTGTAGTGTGACTCAATTTTTAATGAGGAATTTGAATTGAATTTAATTGATTTTATGGTTTAGTGTCTGCCGATTTTCACAAATGAAGTTTAAAGTTAAGGGCTTTTTTTGTCTTTATAAAAATCTTTCAGGACATAGAATGCTTTCTTTTTTAAACCTTCATCAGAAATCAGACCTTTTCTGTTCCAGCCGTCCTGGATAACTGGAAGCACGCGTCTCGGTGATCTGAAATCCACTAGTATCCATGGGGAAATTCCCTGTAGCTGGTCTATTTTCTTAATCATTTTGAGGGTTTGAACATATAAATCCTCCTGAAACTCTTCGGTCCACCTGCTTGATTTATGTCCATATAATCCAGCTTTAGCACCTGCACCAAATTCAGAGATCAACACGGGCTTATCCTTGTCTATTTTCCAGCTGATCATGCTGCATTTTTCCGGCAGGCCGTCATACCAGCCGATGTATTGATTAAAGCTCAGCACATCCACTACTTCTGAAAAAGGATCGTCAATGGTTCTTATCAGTGGATTCCCATTATAATCTTTTTGTTCTAAAGCTGCGCTGATCAGCCTTGTATCGTCTTTTAGCCTTGTGAACTCTGCCAACCGGGTTAAGAATTTATTTCTCGATTCTTTATTGGGAGTTTCATTGGCCATAGACCAAATGATGACGCTGGCCCGGTTTTTATCTCTTTCTATGAGTTCGGAAAGCTGGTTTTCAGCATTTTGATAGGTCTTTTCATTTTCCCATGATATGGTCCAGTACACCGGGTTTTCTTCCCAAACCAATATGCCTTTTTTATCGGCTAGCCTGACCATATGTTCATTATGAGGGTAGTGCGCCAGGCGAACATAATTACAACCCAGTTCCTCTGCCCATTCTAATAATTGTTCGGCATCTTCCAAGGTACTTCCCCTGCCGTCCCTTATCGGACTTTCTTCATGAATGGAAATGCCTTTTAAAAAAATAGGTTCGCCATTCAGAAGGATTTGAGAACCCTTGGTTTGAATGGATCGGAAACCAATTTGATCAGTCAGTTCATCCTCTTCGGTTTGAATTTTAATATCGTACAGTTTGGGATCTTCAGTTGACCAGTATTGAAGGTTTTCGGCCTGTACCTCAAATTCAACAAACCCGTTTTCATCGGTAGTGAGTTCTTTGTTTAAATCTAATTCAGCAATATTGATATTGATCTTTTTCCGGCTTATATCCACTCCATTTAAGCTGACATATCCTGAAACCTGTTTATCATTCGCGGGATTAAGCTGGATATGATAATCTTCAACAAAATTCGCAGTCGTTTCAACCAGTTTTACATCCCGGGTGAGTCCGCCATAGTTCCACCAATCAGTGTTCAGGGTAGGGACGCCTTCTTTTAAACGTTTGTTATCAACCTTCACGACCAGGAAATTATCTTTGTCTTTAAGCAGATTGGTAAGTTCATAGTTAAAAGGCGTAAAGCCACCGATATG
>JABDPU010000107.1 GCA_013042625.1 Flavobacteriaceae bacterium
GTATTGGTTATTGAAGGTAAAGCGACCAGTCTTCTTGTCGGTTATAGTTTTGCTAATTGGCTTCCGTTATATTGGTTCTTTATATAAGTTCAGCGGGTCAAAAGATTCAGAACAAGCTAACCAAATCTCCCTGATGAGTTTTAATGTCAGGTTATTCAATGTTTATGACTGGATTGATTCCGAAGGTATTAGTAAGAAAGCCATGAAGTTTATCTCAAGTGAAAATCCTGATATCATCTGCTTCCAGGAGTTCCATCCAGACCCCGATGTTTTTAATGAGGCCTACCCCTATAAATTCGAGGACGTTTCGGGCGAGCGGATGAAACACGGACAAGCCATTTGGTCGAAATATGATTTTTTAAATAAAGGGTCCATTACTTTTGAGAATACAGCTAATAGTGCGATTTATGCCGACCTTATCACCGGCTCTGATACGATCAGGGTATATAATGTTCATCTTCAGTCTTCAGGGATAAGTTCCCAGGCTGATAATATTGACCAGAATAGCTCCAAGCGCCTGCTTAAACGTGTTACCGAAACCTTTAAGATGCAACAGGACCAGGCTGAAAAAGTTGTGGCACATATGAAATCATCGCCTTACAAGATTATTGTCTGCGGCGATTTCAATAATACGGCTTATTCCTATGTTTACAACCTGATCAAGGGCGATCTGAACGATGCATTTGAAGTGGGAGGCCATGGCTTTGGAAGAACATTTGCCTTCCGTTATTTCCCTGTCCGAATCGATTTCATTCTGTCTGACCAGGATTTTTCGGTGAATGGTTTTAAAACCTATGATATCAGGCTTTCCGATCACTTTCCTATCAAGGCCGAGCTCACTCTTGATTCAGATTAGGTCGATTTTCTGCCTGAGAAGAAATGGAAGGGCATTAGGGCCTTCATTGAAAATAAGGTCTAAGGTGCTCAGATTACTCTGAAAACCATGTTTAGTAGAGAACAGTTGAAAATAGGACTCATGTTGCGGTAAATCCTCAACGGCAGGCATAATGAGTTTACGCACGTCCTTGTCGGAAGAAACAGAATCAAAATTTGTAGTCCAGCTCCAGTTTAATTCATGACCAAGGCAATTAAAAACCAAAGCTATGCTCGCGATGCAGAGGTCAATAATTTTATCGTATTCAACTGAATAAAATTTTTCGAATTCGTCTTTATAGAATTCAAAAAATGCTGAAGTATTATACGCGCTCTGAAGGCTTTTCCAATGATTCTGTTGCCAGGCATAATCCTTTGATATCTTTACTTCACTAAACATTTTCCTGTTTTTCTGAGAATAATTCACGGGAATGGTGAGCAGCTGAATCCCGTTTGCACCATAAATCAATGTCCTGTTCCTGTAAGTCTGTTTCTGATATGTTCCGAATTTTTCAAATAAGAGTTCATCGGCCTGGACCATTGCAGCAGCACTCCAAATATTAGGGAAGTAAGATGGATAAAACAAAGCCCTCATAACAGAAGTTCGAATAAGTTGTTATAACATTAAATCAGTCCTGAATAGCTTTTTTCTTCTTTCGGAACTTATTAATACCCCAGCCGAGAGCGAGGAAAATTAAAAAGGGGATCAGGTAGGACACACGTTGGCCACTACCATGGACCGTGGTGAAGAACCTGGACCATCTCGGATTTTTTATACCGTTCCAGCTCATCCATATAAAAACCGGTTTCCCAACCACATGATCGAATGGAACGAAGCCCCAAACCCTGGCGTCCAACGAATTGTGCCGGTTGTCACCCATCATCCAGTAATAATCTTGCTGGAAGGTGTAGCTATTAGATATTTCACCGTTAATCAAAATTTGCGAGCCTTCTATCCTCAATTCATTTCCTTCGTACTCCGTTATTATTCTTTTATATAATGGCAGTACGTCAAGGTTGAGTTTGATGGTTTTGCCGGCTTCAGGTATGTAGAGCGGACCAAACCAGTCGTTATTCCAGTTATAGTCGGGATGATCGGGAAATATCCCGGGGCCTCGTATGCCTTTCTCGGCCTTGTCAGGAGCAATGGAAACCACGTTTGGATGGTTTTTAAATTTGGCCACAGCATCATCACTAATCGCCATGAATTTGTAGGTATTCTGACTATTGATTATTCCGAATGGATCGGTAATATCGTAGCGCTCTTCCATAACCCTACCATTGAACTGCCTGGATTTGGGTTGAACCAAATAAGAGAACTGCAACTGGGCACGATCCGGAAGGACGTTTTGATCTCCGTTGATATAAACATATCCATCTCTTACCTCAAGAGAATCTCCGGGTAGGCCAACACATCGTTTAACGAGATTGGTTTTCTTATCAATGGGCTTATAATAGTAACGATCTGCCGGTTTGTACATATGGTACATGGTATCGGCCGGCTGATTGAATACAACAATATCATTTCTTTTGATCTTCTGAAAACCGGGTAGTCTGAAATATGGGAATTGCAGTTTATTTTTCCAGGTGTTCGATTTTTCCCTGCGATCTTCAGCAACATATGACTTTACCTTTAATAGTGGGATGGTATCATGAACCATAGGGGCGGCAATTGCCGTTTTAGGTGCTCGGGCTCCGTAATGAAATTTACTCACAAAGAGGAAATCTCCCACCAGAAGTGATTTTTCAAGAGAGGAGGTAGGGATAACATATGGTTGAATAAAATAAGTGTGAACAATAGTAGCAGCCACAACCGCAAACAAAATAGAACTCACCCATTCTCCCGAAGAAGATTTAGGATTAAGTTCGCGCTCATGTTCATATTCAACCTCTATAAAATAATTCAGATAAAAACTGTAAAATCCAAGTAAAACGACTGCAAGAAAGGTGTCGAGGTAAGTTTTCTTACCGAAACTACGGGCAATTTCTACCCAGACAACCGGTAACATGATCAGATTAATTATAGGTAGAAACAGCAGAAATACCCACCATCTTGGCCGCCGGATAATTTGCATTAAAACAACTGCATTATAAACCGGGATAAAGGCCTCCCAGGCTTTTCTACCTGCCTTGATATAAAGTTTCCAGGTAGCCAGTCCATGAATGATCTGGATAATTAGAACCAGGATTAACCACTGTGTCCAAGTCATGTTAAAACAGTTTTGTTAGTGAGTTTAAGTTTAGCGTTCAATGTTACAAATATGGGACTTATTAACCAATATTTAACACGTCTCTCATACTGAATATTCCAGTCTTTCCCTTTAGCCATTCGGCGGCAATTACGGCACCCATTGCAAAACCTTTCCTGTTGAATGCCTCGTGATGGAGACTCAGGCGATCCATATCCGAGGAATATTGAACAATATGCGTTCCTGTGACCCCTTTTTCTCTCAGGGCCTTAATAGGGATGCTGTCATCTGTGCTGGCACTGTCAAGATCCCAGCTGGCATATTTCGATTCGGAAATGATGCCTTCAGCCAGTGAAATAGCTGTACCGCTTGGTGCATCCAGCTTTTCGGTATGATGTACCTCCTCCAATTTTACTTTATACTGGTCCTGGTTCGACATTATTGCTGCCAATTTTCGGTTGATTTCAAAGAAAATATTTACTCCCAAACTGAAATTAGAGGCATAGATAAATGCTCCATCACGCTCCTTACAGAGTGATGCAATACTGTCATAATCTTTTAACCAGCCAGTAGTTCCCGATATGACCGGAATTCCGTACTTCAAGCAGTTCGAAATATTTTCAAAAGCGGCATCAGGTGTGCTAAAATCAATAGCTACATCAACGTCATTCAGACTGTAAGGTTTGCTATTTTTTTCTACTTTCAATACGATTTCATGACCGCGGTCCACAGCAATTTTTTCAACCGTCTTACCCATTTTGCCATATCCAAATAATGCTATTTTCATGGCTAAAATTTAAAATCGAGTGTTAATCCGAGATTAGTGGTGGCATCCATTTCATTGAATTTGAAATGCGGTTTTACCGCAAGGTTTTCATCTACATTATATTGCAGCAGATGCGCATCAACATTGGCATCGATTATGTTGAGAGCATAAATTCCAAGGGTGACAAGAATAGAGACCTCACGGTTACGGCGAAGGGTTTGCTGTGCCCTTATCAGGCCGTCATTTGATATTTGCGGACTGGATAGCGGATTCCCATCGGGATCTGTTCCCCAGAATTCATCGGTATCGAACCCGGCCAACCTGCTTTTATAAGCGTCCCTATATCTATTGTACGCATTGGTATTATCGATATAAAAATATATACCAGTACCCAAGGCCGCATAAACTATGGGAATTTTCCAGTATTTCTTATTGTATGCCTGGCCAAGTCCGGGAAGGACTGCAGAGTAAAAGGCTGCCCGCGAAGGAGAAAGAGGATCAATTCTACTTGAAGGGACCGAATCCTGAATCACGACATTTTCCTGGTTAAGATCAACCTCTTCCGGTTCCATGTCCTGAGCTATAAGAAAACACGGGATTAGCAGAAAAATAAAAACAAAAAGGCGCTTAATTTGCACTTTTTATAAGTTTTAAAATACGATTAAAGTCTTCTTTCGAATGAAAGGGTATGGAAATTTTACCACTTTCATCTTTGGATAACTTAACGGAAATCTTTTGTCCGAAGTATTCTGAAAACTCTTTTGCTCCTGCTTTTATATAATCGGGTGTTACCTTCTGACTTTTTGATTTGGTTTTCTTTGGTGATTTAAACCGTCGCACTAATTCTTCAGTTTCTCTTACTGAAAGCTTATTGCGAAGCACATTTTCATAAATATCAAGTTGTGCCTGAAGATCATTGATATTGATCAAGGCACGACCATGACCCATACTGATGAATCCATCTCGCATTCCTGTCTGAACAATGGGATCAAGTTTGAGCAGTCGCAGATAATTTGCTATGGTTGAACGGTTTTTTCCAACCCGTTCACTAAGTTGTTCCTGGGTCAGATCGATGTCTTTAATAAGTCGTTGATATGACAAAGCAATTTCAATCGGGTCGAGGTCCTGTCTCTGGATATTTTCAACAAGAGCCATTTCAAGGGTTTCCTGGTCATTCGCTATCCTGATATAGGCAGGAATAGTGTCCAGTCCGATCATCTTGGAAGCTCTGAAACGCCTTTCTCCCGATACCAGTTGAAATTTATTGAAACCGATCTTTCTAACGGTAATCGGTTGAATGACGCCCAGTTCCTTTATGGAAGAGGCCAGTTCTCTAAGGGTTTCTTCGTTGAATTGTGTCCTGGGTTGAAAAGGGTTAACCTCAATGCGATTGATGTCCAGCTCAATGATTTGGCCAACGACCTGCTCGGCATTTTTATCTTCAGCAGATTGAATATCATTATTGGGATCATTCAGTAATGCTGAAAGCCCTCTTCCCAATGCTTGTTTCTTTGTTGCCTTCGCCATCAGGCTTCAATTTCATTTTTAGTAATTATCTCTCTTGCCAGGCTCAGATAGTTGTTGGCTCCCTTACTACTGATATCATAGTTAATTATACTTTCACCAAAGCTAGGGGCTTCACCCAACCTGACATTTCTTTGAATGATGGTCTTAAAAACCATTTCGTGAAAATGTTTCTGAACCTCCTCAACAACCTGGTTTGATAATCTCAGGCGTGAATCATACATGGTTAATAACAAGCCTTCAATATCTAATTCGGTATTATGAATTTTTTGCACACTTTTGATCGTATTCAGCAGTTTTCCCAATCCCTCTAACGCAAAATATTCGCATTGAATAGGAATAATCACAGCATCTGCTGCGGTTAGTGCATTCAGGGTTAGCAGACCAAGGGAAGGAGCACAGTCTATCAGGATAAAATCATAAGATGATTTTAAATGCTGAATCGCTTTTCTGAGCATGTATTCTCTTTCTTCCTTATCTACAAGTTCAATTTCAATAGCCACAAGGTCAATATGAGCCGGAATAATATCAACATTTGGAGTATTGGCATCAAGAATACAATCTTCAGCAGAGGCTGTATGTTCCAGCAACTGGTAAGTCCCGGTTTCAACCAGCCCGACCTCAACACCGAGACCTGAAGTAGCATTAGCCTGTGGGTCAGCATCGATGAGTAAAACTTTCTTTTCAAGCACACCAAGTGAGGCAGCCAGATTCACCGAAGTGGTTGTCTTTCCAACACCGCCTTTTTGGTTTGCTATTGCAATGATTTTACCCATGATATGATCTGGTTTAAATACGCGTAAAAATACGATTATTTGTGAGGAAATGAAACGGAACTTGTTAACAATGGACGCGCTTTTTCAACGAAAATGCGACTTTTAATTGAGATCAATCCATTAGGATTTTCAGTAATTTAATAGCAGCTTCAGATATTTTTGTGCCTGGTCCGAAAACAGCTACGGCACCTGCATCGAACAAAAACTGGTAATCCTGTTTTGGGATAACACCACCAACTACCACCATGATATCCTCCCGGCCATACTTTTTTAAGGCGTCAATTACCTGCGGAACAAGTGTTTTATGCCCTCCGGCCAGTGAAGAAACTCCCAGGATGTGAACATCGTTTTCCACCGCTTGTTTTGCAGCTTCGGAAGGTGTCTGAAAAAGCGGACCAATGTCAACATCAAAACCGACATCGGCATAACCTGTGGCCACTACTTTCGCACCACGATCATGGCCATCCTGTCCCATTTTGGCAATCATTATCCTGGGCCGCCTGCCATCCTGCTCAGCAAAATCATTCGCCAACTGCTGTGCCTTTCGGAAAGATTCGTCTTGTTTGATTTCTTTACTATACACCCCTGAAAAGGATTTTATATCGGCTTTGTACCTGCCGAATACATTTTCCAATGCCATACTGATCTCACCCAGGGTGGCACGTTGTCTTGCGGCTTCCACCGCTAAAGCTAATAAATTTTCTGTATTGGTTTCAGCAGCTTCGCGTAAATGCCCTAAAGATTCATCAACTTTATGTTGGTCACGTGTCGATTTCAAGTGGTTCAGCCGTTCGATTTGCTGCTGTCGAACGACCTGGTTATCAACTTCCAAAATATGCAATGGGTCATCATGATCGAGTCGATAATCATTAACCCCGACAATGATATCCTGTCCGGAATCTATCCTGGCTTGCTTTCTTGCTGCTGCTTCTTCAATTCTCATTTTTGGAATCCCGGCCTCGATGGCTTTGGTCATTCCGCCCAGTTCTTCAATTTCCTGGATATGGGCCCAGGCTTTTTCAGCGATTTGATGAGTCAAAGACTCTACATAATAACTACCGGCCCAGGGATCCACAGTTCTTTTTATTTGAGTTTCTTCCTGAAGAAGGATTTGAGTATTTCTTGCAATTCGCGCTGAAAAGTCTGTCGGGAGGGCTATGGCTTCATCCAGGGCGTTGGTGTGCAGACTCTGTGTGCCTCCAAAAGCTGCGGCCGCAGCTTCAATACAGGTTCGGGCAACATTATTAAAGGGGTCCTGCTCGGTTAAACTCCAGCCACTGGTTTGACAATGTGTGCGTAATACCAGGGATTTGGGATTTGCAGGATTGAACTGTTTTACCAATTTCGCCCATAACATCCGTGCCGCTCTCATTTTAGCAATTTCCATGAAATGATTCATGCCGATACCCCAGAAAAATGATATGCGAGGTGCAAATGCGTCGATATCAAGTCCGGCCGACAATCCTCTTCTTATATACTCTAGTCCGTCGGCCAGGGTATATGCCAATTCAATATCACAGGTTGCGCCGGCTTCCTGCATATGATATCCTGAAATACTGATACTATTGAACTTAGGCATATGTTCACTTGTATATTTGAATATTTCAGAAATGATACGCATGGACGGTTCAGGAGGATAGATATAGGTATTCCGAACCATGAATTCTTTAAGAATATCATTCTGAATCGTCCCCTTCAGTTGTTCTTTGTTAACACCTTGTTCTTCAGCTGACACGATAAAAAATGCCATGATGGGAATAACAGCTCCATTCATAGTCATGGATACCGACATCTGGTCTAAGGGAATTTGATCGAACAATATTTTCATGTCCTCCACACTATCGATAGCAACGCCTGCTTTACCAACATCCCCAACGACTCGTTCATGATCGGAATCATAGCCGCGATGCGTTGGAAGGTCAAATGCAACACTGAGACCTTTTTGCCCTGCTGCTAAATTCCTCCTATAAAATGCATTGCTTTCCTCGGCAGTCGAAAAACCTGCATATTGTCTTATAGTCCATGGTCGACGCACATACATGGTGCTGTATGGACCTCGTAAATAGGGCGGAATACCCGCAACAAAATCAAGATGGGACAATCCATTTTGATCCGTTTCTGAATATTGAGCTTTAACACTGATATTTTCAGCTGTCTCGAAGGAAGCATCTTTAACCTTTCTCTTTAATGGATCGGTTTTGATTGTGATATGTTGTAATTCGCGTCTCAATTCAGGATGGGTGAAATTTTAATTATCCTTATTTCTATCCTCTATTTTTTCGACATCCTCCTTTTTAATGGGTTCCTTAGTCCGGAGTTTTTCAGAATTCGGTACGTATTCGGGAGAATCCATGTAAAACAGTTTCGGGTAAAAGGTTTCAAAAATGACATAAGCGGCCAGGGCTTTGTCTGAAGCCATCATTTCATGATTCCTGTACAGCACAGGCCCAAGGGTTTCCGGACGAACCGTGTTTGAGCTGACCAGTGCATCGATGGTATTCCTTAGCTGCTCGTTCTTAATATTATTAATGAGGCAGTTAACAAGCGGGTAATCGTAGTTCAGATGGAGCTGACCATTTTTTTCTACCCAGAATTCGTCTCGTTCCTTCAGGTAATCTTTGAATTCAACCAGGTAGTCGCTAAAAAATTCACTGGCTGGTGAACGATCATCGAGTAAAAGTTTGATGTAATTATAATAGCCTTCATCCGTTGAATTCGAGAGGAATGCATAGTTTTCAGCAATGTAATTTTCAAATACATAAAATCCTTCTTTCACCATCTTCATGTCGGCTCCGGAACAGCTGAATAAATCAGGTTGATCCTGATAAATATAATTGGGTTCACTGGAATTTTTACAACCCCAAACCACCATGGTTAAAAAAAAGTAAATAGCAATTTGTTTCATAGGTTATTCGTTTTCAAGTCTTTCTTTTTCATATGCTTCGGCTAATCGTTTTCCAATTATGGGCTCTATCAATGTTTTTCTTTTTTTGGTTTTTACAAAAGGGAATAATTGAAGTTCATCTTCCATTTTATCCTTGGTATTCGGATACCTGTTTGTGCCGATCAGTACTAATTCCGAAGCATTAAACAACTCCTGCTCCTTATCTCCACTTTCACGAATTTTTCTTTGAATATTTCCCGAAAACAGTTGTTTAACCATACCGCCCTGACGTTCAATTTCTTTGAATAATTCGAGTGCGCCATTAGCCATTGAAGAAGTAAGGGATTCAATGTAATATGATCCTTCTGCGGGATTTGAAACCCTGTCAAAATAACTTTCATGCTTTAAAATCAGCGGTTGATTTCTTGATATGCGTGAACCGAATTCATTGTATTTATGATACAGTCCGTCATAAGGGAAATTGCAAATCACATCTGCTCCACCCAAAATACCACTCATGCATTCCATGGTAGTTCTGATCATATTATTATTGTAATCGTAAATGGTCTTGTTTCTTTTGCTTGGTGTTGCAAAGATTCGACATTCAGGATTTACCCCATATTCGTCGGCAAGGGTTTGCCATAGCAGTCGGACTGCCCTTATTTTAGCAATTTCAAAGAAGTAATTGGAACCTATGGCCAATTTAAAGGTAGGGATCAAGTTCCATTCAGACTGGTAATGGTTGAGGTATTCATTAACATGTGCCAGCGCATAGGCCAGTTGTTGAATGCTATTAGCACCTGCATTTTGATAAATGTCAATGCCTATGCTAATTACAGAATCTTTTTCAGTGGCCTTTTTTATATAAGTACCCAGAATATCATGATCGGCTTCCAGGCTATAGTACCAATTTCCTGATTGAGCCAAATGGCCTATAATATCTATACCAACATGTATTTGCTCAGAAAGACTATTTCCAAAAACAGTTTCTGCAGAATCATTAGGAATTTTTTCAAACTCAATTAGGGCAGAAGCATCTAATGAATTGATGACTTTTATAAATTCTGAAGTGTTGCCATGTTGTTCTTCGGAAATTATGAGGTGAATATGATTCGCTCCTCCATCAAAGGCTTGGCGAATTCTTTTTAGAGTCTTCTTGAGCTTCGCAGCATAAATCTGCTGACTGATCTGGTAGGAATTGTCTGCGGTTAAATTTCGAGTTATGAAAATGTCATCGGAATGATAAAAAGGTTTAACATCAATACCTTCATGAGAAGACCATACCACGGAATCATTGTAGTCGGCGCCTTTCAGATCATATTGAATCTTATTTTTCCATTCCTTTGATGAGACGGAATCAAACATGTCGAACAACTCATTCATTGTCTGCCGATTGATTATCGAGGCTATCTTCGTATTCAATAATGTAGATCTCCTCCTCTTCCTTTTTCATTTTGTAATGTTCACGGCCATATTTTTCCATGCCCTCTTCTGTACTCAGTGCTTCAATTTCCTTTTTATCCTTTTTAATTTCACCTTCATAATATTCCTTTTCTTCTTCTAACTTTTTAATATCCTGATTTAATTCGTTGTGAATAAACCAGGAATTACTATCGAAAAAGAGCATCCAAATAGCAAAGACCACTAAGCTCAGAACAAAAATATTCTTAAAAGGTTTAAAAAAGCGTTCGTATTGATTTGGAGATTCAGCCATCAGAGTCGGTCGTTTATTATGGTTTTAACGATATCAATTGCCACGGTGTTGTATTTATTGTTCGGAATAATTATATCGGCATATTCTTTCATCGGTTCAATAAACTGTTCATGCATAGGTTTCAATGTAGCTTGATATCTGGTAAGGATCTCATTAATATCGCGCCCACGTTCAGCTATATCCCGTTTTAAGCGCCTGATCAATCTTTCGTCACTATCGGCATGAACGAATATTTTAATGTCGAACATATCTCTTAACTCGGGATTTGTCAGAATCAGAATTCCTTCAACAATCATCACCTTTCTGGGCATAGTGGTGATGGTATCGCCAGTCCGGTTATGCTCCACGAAAGAATAAACGGGTTGTTGAACGGACCTCCCCGATTTTAAAATTTTAAGATGTTCGGCCAGCAGGTCGAAATCAATTGACCTGGGGTGGTCAAAATTAATATTTACACGTTCGTCATAACTTAAATGCGAAGTATCCTTGTAGTAGGAGTCTTGTGAAATAACACCCACCTCACCCTTTGGTAATTCATTTAGTATTTGATTGACAACCGTGGTTTTACCACATCCTGTGCCACCCGCAAGTCCGATTATCAACATGCCCGAAAAGTTAATTAAGTCCCAGCAAATTTAAAATTATTTCTTCGGAATAATTTTTACAATTCCAAGATTTTCAACGCCGACATAAATATAACCATCAGGACCCATTTTCAGACTTCTCACCCGGCCAATTCCCGATAATAATTTTTCTTCCGCTATCACCTTTTTATCACGAATAACACAGCGATTAACATACTGAAATTTTAAGGAACCCACTAAAAGGTTTCCTTCCCACTCAGGATAACGGTCACCTGTTATAAAACACATTCCGCTGGGAGCTATTGAAGGTGTCCAGTGATGCAAGGGTTGTTCCATTCCAGGCATGGCTGTATAATCTGTAAACTTGGTGCCGCTGTAGTTGATTCCGTAACTGATTTTGGGCCAGCCATAATTTAAGCCGGCTTCAACAATATTTATTTCATCACCACCGCGTGGTCCATGCTCATGAGTCCATATATCTCCTGTTTCAGGATGTTTGATCATGCCCTGAATATTCCGATGTCCATAACTGAAAATCGCTTTTTTGGCATTCCTGTCTCGAACAAATGGATTAGATGGTGGTATTCTGCCATTATCGAGCAGACGGTAAACTTTTCCGCCATCGCGTTCGATATTTTGCGGATTGACATCCCGGTTTCCGCGATCTCCAATAGAAAAATATAATAATCCGTCATTGTCAAATTCAATCCTGGAGCCGAAATGCTGACCTCGTCTGCTGTTGGGTTCAGCCTTATAAAGCACTTCAACATTCGTTAAAGAGGTACCATCTAACTTACATCGCATTAGAGCAGTATTGGCTCCATTGCCTGGTCCTTCAGGTGAGGCATAGGTCATATAAATCCAACCGGTATTTTCATAGTCTGGATGTAGTTCGATATCAAGAAGTCCGCCCTGGCCTTGCAATTTAACTTCCGGAAGCCCTGATATTTGGGTTGTTTTTCCATTTTTGAAATGATACAGTATTCCTTCCTTTTCGGTGATCAACATAGAGCCGTCGGGTAGAAAGACAAATCCCCATGGAATATCAAGGTTGTCAACAATCACTTCATGATCCACTTGAAAGGTTGTAGTCTTTACCTCAACTCGAGCCTGGGTGTTGTCATTTTTACAGCTAAAAATCATGGAAAAAAAGACGATAGTCAGTAAAAAATAATTACGCATAACGAGATTGGATTATGGAATTAAATTACAAATAAATTAATCGAATCTTCTAAAAAGAAAGCCATATATTTGCCGAACTAAATTCAGGGGTGTAGTACCATGCAACTCTGTTCGAGTTTATGGCATAAACTCCACCCGGTTATCGATAAAGAAAATAACCCGGGGAATAAAAATTTATTCGGGGTGTAGTACCGTACAACTCTGTTCGAGTTTACGGCATAAACTCCACTCGGTTATCGATAAAGAAAATAATCCGGGGAAGAAAAATTTATTCGGGGTGTAGCGTAGCCCGGTTATCGCGCCTGCTTTGGGAGCAGGAGGTCGCAGGTTCGAATCCTGCCACCCCGACCATAAAAGCTGAACGTTTCCGTTCAGCTTTTTAAGTTTAGAAAAGTAATGAGTTTACTCAAATTACTTTTCTAAACTTAAAAAGGAATAAATGCGGAGCATTTAGCTTTTATGAGCACCGATCAAGACTACAGGATCAACGAGTGAAACGAGTTAATCCTTGTGGACTCTGAATCAAGTTCAGAGTGACATAAAAAAATGAATTAGTGCGGAGCATTTAGCTTTTATGAGCATCGGTCCAGATTTCAGAATCAACGAGTGAAATGAGTTAATCCTTGTGGGTTCTGAATCAAAACCAAATCAAGTTTGGTACAAGGATTACGCGATATGCGCACAGGCAGAGTGG
This sequence comes from Flavobacteriaceae bacterium, assembly GCA_013042625.1. GTDB lineage: Bacteria > Bacteroidota > Bacteroidia > Flavobacteriales > Flavobacteriaceae > SHLJ01. The sequence goes on from JABDPU010000107.1 coordinate 13,187, forward strand.
CATGTTGAATATAATTATACAGGAAAAGCCTTATCCTGCTTTTTGAGCTCTCGCCGGATGCCCTCGTAAATATCTGATAGTAACAATACCAAC
>JABDPU010000109.1 GCA_013042625.1 Flavobacteriaceae bacterium
ACGATGACGAAGGTGAACCCCTTCAGTATCTGAGTAAGGAAGTTAATGAATCTGACCTGAGCGGACTGCGTTTTAATTTCGGACTTCATTATTCCCCGATGATTACCGAAAAGCTGCAGTTGATGGCTGGGTTGACTTTCTCACCTAAAGCTGATATTACATCTAATAATAGCCGCTTGTTCCAAACCATAGTGATCAATACACTTAACGGTCAGGAAGGGGTAGTAAATCAAATTGAAGCTGACCTGGAGGAAGCTGATCTCAGGAAAACCACATTAAATCTGCCATCAAGAACAAGTATCGGTGCTGGAATCGGACGACCAAGGAAATGGTTTTTAGGTGCGGAATACACTCGATTACAAACAAGTCAGTTCTCAAATAGGGTTTTTGACATAGAAAATGCTACCTTTGAAAATGCTTCCACTATTGCAGTCGGAGGTTTTTTCATCCCCCAATACACCTCTTTTAACAATTACTGGAAAAGGGTGGTCTACCGTGCGGGAATCCGCTTTGAGAATACCGGATTAAAAATAAATAACGAAACCATAAATGAGTTTGGCATATCTTTTGGAGCTGGGTTACCAGTCGGCCGTTTATTCTCTAATACCAATATTGGAATTGAGATTGGAAGACGAGGAACCACAAATGCAGGCTTAGTTCAGGAAAACTTTGTAAATTTCGAACTGAGTTTATCTTTAAACGATAGATGGTTTGTGAAAAGAAAATTTAACTAACATATTAAAATTTGAATTATGAAGACGAAAATTACAGTATTGATTGCAGTTTTGGCACTGACCTTCAATATGGGTTTTTCGCAGAGCAATGAGGAAGATATGAATACGCTTTCCATCTTCGTGGAATATGCTAAAGCGAAAAATTATGATGCCGCTTACACACCGTGGATGGAACTAAGGCAAAGAAATCCGAAATTTAATCGTGCGATTTATAAGTATGGGGAAGATATTCTTGAAGACAAGATCAAGAAATCTTCAGGTAGTGATAAGGTTGCCTACGTTAATGACCTGATTAAATTATGGGATGAAAGAGGTACCTATTTCACAAGCAAAACTCCTAAAGGTGAATATTTGGCTAAGTCTTGTCAGTTGAAATATGATAACAAGAAAGAGCTGAATTTATCAGATGCTGAACTTTATGAGTGCTTTGACAACACATATAAAATGGATAAAAGCACCTTCACAAATCCGAAGAGCTTATATACATACTTCTCTTTGATGGTGGATTTATATGATTCAGGTCAGAAGCCAGCTCAGGCTCTTTTTGACAAGTATGATGATGTTGTTGAGAAAGTTGAAGAAGAGGTAAAGAATTATTCCGAATCTCTTAATCAGCTTGTCGCTAAGGAAGATGCCGGAACTACACTTACCAAAAAGGAAAATAATTATAAGAAATTCTATGAGAGTTACCTTAAAGCTTATGATAAGATATCAGGTAGTATAGACACCAAATTGGGTGATCGTGCAAACTGTGCGACTCTAATCCCGCTCTATACCAAGGATTTCGAAGAATACAAAAGTAATGCCGTTTGGTTGCAGCGTGCAGCCGGAAGAATGTCGGCTAAGGATTGTACCGACGATCCTTTATTCTTTAAACTGGTTAACGCCTATCACAACCTTAGCCCATCGGCAAATTCAGCCTACTATTTAGGAATATTGAAAGATAAGGAAGGTAAGACCAATGAGGCAATTTCATTCTATGAGCAAGCACTTAGTCTGGAAACAGATACCTTTAAAAAGTCGAAACTTTATGAACGTATTGCTGATAAACTGAAAGCTAAGGGAAGTTATGGTAAAGCGAGAAACTATTATAGCCAGGCCCTGAAATTGAATTCTTCAAATGGTCGTCCCCACCTGAAGATCGCTCAGATGTATGCCAAGAGTGCTCCTAACTGTGGAGATGATAATTTCTCTAAGCGAGCAGTATTTTGGTTGGCCGCCCAGGAAGCCTCTAAAGCAGGACGGGTTGATCCTAACCTAAGAAAATCAGCCTCTCAAACAGCGACTAGTTATAATGCAAAGGCTCCTCAGCGTTCAGAGATATTCTCTTCAATGAGAGCTGGTGAAAGCATTAAGGTAGGATGCTGGATAAACCGAACGGTTAAAGTCCCAAGCCTCTAATGCTCGGGAGAACATATAAAATAACACTCAAAGTCACGGCGTTTGTCGTGACTTTGTTTTTTTCATGTAAAAACAATTTTAAAGAAGTTCAGAACATTGGCATTCTAAGCAGTGAGCCATTAACAATCGCCGAGAATATCAATACTAAATATACCGATACTTCAGGGCTGAAATCCATATTAAAAAGCCCGAAAATGCTTAACTACTCAAACCGGGAATTTGCATATTACGAATTTCCTGATGGTGTGGATCTCATTATATTTGATGACAATAAAAACCAAAGCCATGTCATTGCAGATTATGCCATAGTTTACGATGAAACCGACCTGATTGACCTTCGCGGAAATGTTGTTCTCGACACGCATAATCGCGATACATTATTCGCAGAACAACTCTACTACGACCAGGAACGACAATGGTTATTCACAAACAAGCCGGTTAAGTTCAGGACCAGGGACCAATTGATAGACGGTCACGGATTTGACTCCGACAGGAATTTCAACAAGGCCCGCGTGCTCGAGGTAAGTGGCGTGGTCTTTCTTAGTGAATAATTAGTATCTTTATCTGAAATTCAACAGAAATGAAAATTCTGAAATTTCTGCAGTACGCCTACCTGGTATTCTTTGCAATATTTCTTTATGATGGTATAAGCAAATGGAGCATCGATCGCCAAGGTGCTTATGTGTCACTTTTTTTCGCGGCACTTGCATTATTCTTGTATTTTTTCAGAAAGAAATTCCGAAAGCGATTTGAAGAACGCGGTAAGTTGTAACTATGGTTGTCCCAATAGTCATCATTGTTGTTTGCCTGGTTTTCTCAGCTTTTTTCTCCGGAATGGAGATCGCTTATGTCTCTTCGAACAAAATTCATATTGAGCTTGAAAAGAAGCAGAACGGTTTAATGGCCAATTTGCTGAGAAGAATTACCGCCAAGCCGTCGAAGTTTATCGCAACCATGCTAATCGGTAATAACATCGCCCTGGTGATTTATGGATTTTTTATGGGTGACCTGCTGGTGAACTGGTTTGAATCCTTTTTACCAACATCCAGTAATTTTCTCAATTACCTGCTAACCGATTTAAGCCTCCTGACTCAAACGGTGATTTCGACCCTCATCATTCTTTTAACGGCCGAATTTCTTCCGAAGGTATTCTTCCAGATCTATTCCAATACCCTGGTTAAGTTATTCGCCTTTCCGGCCTATTTGTTTTATCTGCTGTTTTCATTGATTTCCGATTTCGTTATCTGGATTTCCGATTTTGTTCTGAAAGTATTTTTTAAAACCGAAGGCGATAATATACAACTGGCATTTACTAAGGTTGAATTAGGGCATTATATCAGTGAACAGATGGAATCGGTGGAAGAGCATGATGAATTAGACAGCGAGATCCAGTTATTTCAGAATGCCCTTGAATTTGCGGAGGTTAAAGCCAGGGAGGTTATGGTTCCCCGTACTGAACTCATAGCAGTAGAAATTTATGAACGGATTAATGTTCTGACAGAGATGTTCTCCTCAACAGGATTTTCCAAAATACTGGTATACAGGGAAACCTATGATGACATCCTGGGATATGTACATCATTTTGACATGTTCAAAAGGCCAAAAACCCTTCGCTCTGTGATTAAACCTGTGGAATTCGTACCGGAAACCATGCTGATTAATGATATACTCAACATCCTGATCAAGAAACGAAAAAGCCTTGCTGTTGTGTTGGATGAATATGGAGGTACCTCAGGAATCTTAACCATTGAGGATATTGTTGAAGAACTGGTTGGTGAAATTGAAGATGAGCACGATTCAGTTGAATTGATGGAAAAAAAGATAGATGAGTATAATTTTAGCTTTTCAGCCAGGCTGGAAGTTGATTACCTGAATGAAACCTACAAACTTAACCTTCCTGAAAGTGAAAACTATGAAACCCTTGGCGGCTTGATTGTTAATCATACCGAAGAAATCCCAAAGCAAAATGATAAGATCAGGATCGATAATTTCCTGTTTCAGATAAAAGAGGTATCGAATACCAAAATAGACATCGTAACCCTCGAGTTAATCGATGAGGATTAAAATTCTTACAAAACTCCGTTAATTCCGATATACGGTTTTCATATGTGCATAGAAAACAGTATTTTCGCCCACTGTATTTTATAAAGGTAAACATACTCAGAAATGGCAATCTTAGGTAAAATTAGACAACGCTCCCTGGTGCTTATCATCGTGATCGCTATGGCGCTTTTCTCATTCGTATTAGCTGATTTATTCAGAGGCGGTGGTGGTGGTAAGGCCGAAACTACTGTAGCCACGGTAAATGGTATAGATATAAGCAGGGAAGATTTCATGCGAAAGGTGGAAAATCTTCAGCGACAACTCGGGCCTTCGGTTTCAAGTACCCAGGCTATGAACAGGATCTGGGACCAGGAACTCCGTAAAGCAATCCTTGAAGAGCAATATGAAGAATTGAACTTGACTGTAGAACGTGAGCAAATGCGTGAACTGATCAGGCAAAACCTGTCAAACTTCGAAGAATTTAAAAATGATGCCGGTCTGTTTGATGAGGCCAAACTCAATGAATTCATAGCGAATTTAAGAGATATTGCTCCTGAGCCTGCTTTTCTTGGCACATCACCAATAACGTATGAGTCGTGGACTAACTTCGAAAAGGATATGGCCGCTGGCGGACAGTATCAAACCTATTTCAATATGGTTAAGGCCGGACTGACTACCACTATTTATGAAGGTGAAATGGATCATAAACTTGAGAATGATAAGGTGGATGTAAAATATGTCCAGATACCTTATTCTTCTATTGCCGATAGCCTTGTTGAAGTGACTAAAAATGATATTGCTGAATATGTTAACCGGAACTTAAGCCAATATAAGGTTGAAGAATCCAGGGATATCTATTATGTGGAGTTTAAAGAAGAACCCTCCGAAAAGGATGATGAAGATGCCAAGAACAAAGTTCTTGAACTGTCCCAGGATGCTGGGTTCTCCGACCTGGATAATATTCAGGCGTTCATCAACAGCAATTCCGATCTTCCATATAACGATCGATTCCTATTTAAGGATAAAATGCCATTAAACCTTGTGGATAGTGTTTTCCAACTCAATGTTGGAGAAACTTATGGGCCTTATAAACAGGATGCTCTGCATATAATAACCAAAGTTGTAGCTGAAAAACAACTGGCTGATTCGGTTAAGGTTCGTCATATTTTGATCCCTCACCTCGGTGCAACCCGTGCAGATGCTTCTGTTACCAAAACCGTAGAAGAAGCCCAGGCCACTGCCGACAGTATTTTTAGTGCTATAAAATCGGGAACAAAATTCACCGACCTGCTTGAACTGTCTTCCGATAAGGTGAGCAACGAAAAAGACGGAGAAATTGAGTTTAACTATGACGCTGGTATGGCACCTGAGTTCAAAGAATTTTCATTCGACAATAAACCAGGAGCTATTGATGTGGTTCAGACGGGTTTTGGTTTTCATGTGATTGAAGTCCTGGAACAAAACGATCCTCAGCGTACTATTAAGATCGCAAACCTCGGTATAGAGGTTGAACCTTCAGAAGAAACCGTTGATGAGGTCTTCAATAAGACATCAAAATTTGAGATAGCCATTGCTAATCGCGATTTTCAGGAAGTGGCAGAAGAAAATGAATATGTGGTTAAGCCAGTCAGTTCAATTAAAGTACTGGATGAAAATATTCCCGGATTGGGTCAGCAAAGATCCATCGTGAGATGGGCCTTTGAAGATGGTGTTAATGTTGGCGATTTCCGCCGCTTTAACCTGCCATCAGGAGGTTATGTTATTGCGGTACTGTCTGCAATCAACAAAGAAGGGGTCATGAGTAATGAGAAAGCTTCTGTTACCGCTCTGCCTGAAATAAGGAAAGAGAAAAAAGCTAAAATGATCCGTGAAAAAATAACAGCTAATACCCTTGATGAAATCGCTGCAAACCAGGTTCAGGCTGTTCGGACTGCGGTATCTCTGAATATGAAGAACCCTACGCTTTCCGGGGCCGGGCGTGAGCCAATCGTGGTCGGTACAGCTTTCGGACTGGATGAAGGCGAGACTTCAGGTCTGATCGATGGAAGTAACGGTGTTTATATGATTCAGGTTACTAAGAAAACGGCAGCCGCCGAATTACCGAATTACCAGGCCGCAGCAAATCGCTTATTAACGAGCAAAGTCTCGGCAGCCAATACTGCATTGTACAACGCTTTGAAAGATGCAGCTGATGTTGAAGATAACAGGTCGTCCTTCTATTAGAAATTATTGACCAAAATGATATTGACCCCGGCTCGTCCGGGGTTTTTTATTTCAGGATCATTTCCCCAAAAGGAACCAGGGTTTGATAAGCTTTTTTTCTGAAATAATCCCGGGGATCTTCTTCAGAAGCAACCAGGACAAAATCACCTCCCCAGGCGCCAAGGCTTTTAATTGAGCCTTCAAAGTCGGGGAATAAACGCTGACTGACCGGCTTAATTCCGAGAATTTCGGAAATAATTTCCTCATGCTGCTCCATTAACTTCTGAAACCGTACAAGTGTTGTACAGGCTGCCATATCCTCGCTCAATTTGGATATTGTTCTGATCAGGCTTTCTGTGACAAGTTCGCTTTCCCGATAAGAAGCAATGGCCTGTCTGCTATCCTGTTTTTTATTCAGGTGAAGGAAGTATAAATTCGATTGAAAATCGGGAGAAAAATCAATAGAATCGATCTGTCGGGATCCATTTGCCTTATTGTAAAGTATGGGATGACTATACATGGCGCAGGCAATATCATAACCACTGCCTCCGAAAGTCAGCTCAGATAGTTCAAAAGCATCAACATTTGCCCATTGAGCTATATTATTCAGTAGGGTAGAAGAACTTCCAAGTCCCCAATCACGACTGAACTCCAGCATAGAGACGACATCATAGCCTATTTCCTCTCTAAGGAAATCAGGATTCAATATATTGGCAATGTTCAGAATCTGACGCAAACGCATGGTGATATGGTCCTCATCCTGACCTATCCATTCCCCATTTTGCCTGATGAAGGCTCCCGAATACCAGGGTTTTTCATTTTCATCCAGGCTTCTCCATTTCAGTAAATTATCGGAATTTTCACGTGCATGCAACCACTGTCCGAACCTGGTAGGAATAGCAAGGGCCCTGGCACCATCTAACACCAGGTATTCTCCACTGATTAAAAGTTTTCCGTGACTATAAAAGGACTTCATGTTTCAGTTTTAATCCCTAAGTTTTTCAAGGGCATCGGCCACAGTACCATGAGTGACCACATTGGTCTTGAAATGCTCAACCAGCTGAACTTTTTCCTCATCTGAGGCCTTGAATTCATTGAGGATATTAAGCAGGTGCATCTTCATATGTCCCCGTTGAATCCCTGTGGTTATTAGAGAGCTCAC
>JABDPU010000112.1 GCA_013042625.1 Flavobacteriaceae bacterium
TTGGAATACCATGTGGCGTTGGTGCCAGTTGTCGCACCATAATGGTCATATCCTTATTCACAGCCGAATGGGTTTCTACATAGGTCTGAACATATTTCCTGAAAACCCCAATGTTGGTGAGGTTTCGGCCATTGATCAAGGCTGATTTATCGGCGCCGGACTGCATGTTATATTTATCAATATCAGCTTGTCGTTTGATAAGATATTCTGTAATCAATTGTACTTCTTTCAGCCGTTCGACATCTTTATTCTCAATGTGACGAACAGAGCTGAGCTTGATGTTTACAGAACGTTTGATACGACGGCCGCCTGAATCCATCATACCACGCCAGTTCTTAAATGAGTCAGAAATCAGTGCATAGGTAGGGATGGTGGTGATGGTCTTATCCCAGTTCTGAACTTTTACTGTGGCGAGGTTAATCTCAATAACATCACCATCGGCTCCATATTTTTCGAATGAGATCCAATCGCCAATGCGGACCATATCATTGATTGATACCTGAATACTAGCCACAAAACCCAGGATGGTATCTTTAAAAATAAGCAGTAGTACAGCTGAAGCTGCACCCATTGTTGTAATGAATTTCAGGAAGGTGATACCCGTAAGAATGGCGATAATGGCTGCCATACCGAATACCCAAGCAAATATCATAAATACCTGGATATAGCTATCGATGGGTTTGTCCTTGAAATTATCCAGGGTTTTGAAATAGTCTCTAAAGGTCTGAAGCAAACTCCTGACGATCATCAGCACCAGCACGATGGCCAGGATCTGCACAATTTTTTCGATCCATTGTTCGGTCTCAGGAAAATCGAAAAAAATAAGGGGAACAAATTCGTATGTTAAGACCAGTGGGATAATATGAGCAAGGTTCCGAGGCATCTTATTAGTAATAAGAATATCATCGAAATTTGTTTTTGAGCTTTCAGCCAATCTATGCGAGACCCCTCTTATCACCTTTCTTATCAAAATATCGATCAGGAGTACCACAACCAGAAAGAGAATCAAAAGAATGACCATGTTCAGATAGGTAGCCCAGGTCTCACTCATACCTGCACTGATAAAGTAGTCGTAGAAAAAATGCTTAATATTATTCATGGACGCGTTTAATCTGATTCAATTGAAGAATGGAAACATTAAGTTGATCATTCGGTATGCCGTAAGTATTTATAGTCAATGTAAAAGGTTCCGAAGGGAATAATTCCAGCAAGCAGGATATGATATAATATTTTTTGACTCCATTTGCCTTCCGAATAAATCACGATGGCCATAATCACATAGATCATGAACCATATTCCATGCGGTAGTCCGAGCAATTTCACATATTGAGGATCATGGAGCAGATACTTAACCGGAACCGCTATAAAAAGCAACAGTATGTATGAAATCCCCTCGAATAGGGCAACAATTCTAAAGGATTTGATCATTTTTTTGACGGCTTGTCTTAATTCTGCAAAGATACGAATTCCAATACCGAATTACTAAATTTAACGTATTCTTAAAAGGGGGAGTACAAAGTTTAACTATCTTTAAAACACGTAAACATTTCAAATTATTATCGTCGGGCCTTTGTAATCGGCGAAATCATCTGACCAACAATCACAATGCGCAGTATGACCTGCTAAGTTACTGCGCATTGTTTTTTATTTGTTTTTACTCTATTGACCGACTCGCATACCATATTTGATTTCCCGGAAACCAATAGTCGATTAGCCGTTAGTTTGTTGAATCGAGGAGAAAAACGCGTTCGTATTAGACATCCCTGGATATTCGATCGTCATATCGAAAGAATTAAAGGCGAAGGGAAAGCCGGTGACTTGGCCATGATATTTTCAAGTGAGGACAACAAATTGATGGGTATCGGATTATATGATCCTGATTCCCCGATACGCATAAAGATGTTGCATCATGGTCCGGCCAGGAAAATAGATGAGTCGTTTTTCAGGGAGAAGGTTGAGCAAGCATTTGAAAAGCGCAAAGAATTACTTCAGACCGATACCAACAGCTATCGTTTCATTTTCGGTGAAAATGACGGTTTCCCCGGATTGATTGCCGATGTTTATGCTCATGTAATGGTCCTTAAGGTCTACTCAGAAATCTGGCTACCCTGGTTGAATAGTTTTATTGGTTTTCTAATTGAAACATCAGGTTGTGACGCTGTGGTGCTTCGCCTAAGCCGGATTATGCAAAAAAGTATGAAAGGCAAACTGGCAGACGGACAAGTAATTTACGGTGAGTTAGATCAGGAAGAAGTGCTTTTTAAGGAGCATGGCCTGAAATTTTCTGCCAATGTTTTCCGAGGGCATAAAACCGGATATTTCCTGGATCACAGGCACAATCGGAAGCGGGTAGGGGAGCTGAGTAAGGGAAAAAAGGTGCTGGATGTATTTGCCTACAGTGGCGGGTTTAGTGTGCATGCCCTGACTGGAGGAGCGAATGAAGTGACCAGCGTGGATATAAGCGGGCAAGCCCTGGAGCAAGCTAAGAGAAATTCCGAATTAAATGCTTTTGAGGGCCTTCATCATTGTATAAAAGGTGATGCCTTTAATGTGTTGACATCGCTAATTGATGAGGGTCACAGTTACGACCTGGTTGTTATAGATCCACCCAGCTTTGCAAAGCAGGAAAGTGAGATCGCTCTTGCCCTGAAAAAATACAGGCAATTGGCTCAATTGGGTCAGCAATTAATTATCGAAGGCGGAATTCTGGTCCTTGCCTCCTGTTCGTCCAGGGTTAAGTCCGACAGTTTTTTTGAGGCTGTTGAAGAGGAACTGGATATGAAACAATTCAGCCTGAAGGAAAGAACTTTCCATGATTCAGACCATCCTATAAGCTTTCCGGAAGGCGCATATCTAAAGTGCAGTTACTACCACAAAATATATTAAAAACATTATTTTAATTATTAACATATGTAATCAAATATATGTTATTATATATTATATGTAACATGATAAAAATCATAGGTTTATTTATGTAATATTATTATAATTATAAGTTAATAATTGTAATATAAATATAAAACATAATTAGAATGAAAGCACGACTATTTATTACGTTCTTAAGCCTGACGTTAATAATGGGTTGTAGCTATGATTCGATAGACGACCCGTTGATCGAAGGCGTGCCTTCAGAAGTGAAAAGTTCTGATGAGTCAAAGATGGTAACACCTATTCAATTTGAAGAATATGGTACGTTTAAAGTAGAACCTTCTAAGGAATGTCCAAACCTCAAGATGCATTATTTAAATGGGAATTTCAGTTCATCCATATTGGGTGAGGTAAAAACCCAAACTTTGCTTTGCACCGATAAGGATAAACAAAACTCTTTAAATGGGGTGATGTGGCTGAAAAGAGGATATAAGATTTTCTATGAATCTGAACTCACCGAAGAAGATAGTAAAGGACTTTATTATATATACAAGATCACTGGTGGAACAGGGATCTATGAAAACATCACAGGTAAGTTTAAAGTCCATTTCGAAATGGCATATGAAAACAATATTAAAGGATCATATCGTCATTTTGCAGAAGGAATGTTTTTAAACATGAAACAACCTTAAGTTGGTTGGTTAGTTGATTTAAGTTGGTTTAGCCTCGGGCGATTGTAATCCCTTAAACGGGTTGTTTTCGCCCGGGGTTTTATTTTGGACCTGCGAATATTTTGGGAAAAATGTGTAATTTGTAAGGATTAGATTCAGAATAATCAACCAATCAAATTCATGTCTTCAGTTAAAGTATTTATTAGTTATTCCCGGGATGATCGTCCATTTATCGAAAAATTAGTCGATTCTCTAAAAGCAGAGGGTATAGACGTTTGGTTCGATTACCATTTATTGTCCGGCGAAGACTGGGACGATGCCCTGGAGGATCAGATCAAGGCCTGTGATCATATGATCATTGTTTTATCTGAGACTTCAGCAGCTTCCGACAATGTAAAAAATGAAATGCGCTTTGCCCTCGATCACGGGAAACATATTCACCCCATTCTTTATGAGCCCTGTTCGGTGCCTTTGAGCATGAGGCGTATGCACTATATCGACTTTGTTAAGATGGGATATGATACCGGTGTATCACGTCTTGTTACCGATATCAAAAAGCGGGCAGGGATGAAGGTGGAAATTAAGAAGAAGCCCACCAGGGGCAAAAAGAAAAAGACAATTATAGCTGTAATTGGCGTGATTGTATTGGTAGCTGCAGCCATTCTTAGCTGGCAGTTTTGGCCGGATTCTAATGGAATTGATAAAAATCCGCCGGTGGTCACAACCGTTAACTGGGATAAGGTTGAGGGGTCAACCGATGTCACAATGTATAAAGATTATATCACCGATCATAAGAACAGTGAAAATCGTCTGAGTGAGGCGGTAAATGCAATTCAGGGTTTATTAAAAGAAGAAGGAACATTAATTCTAACCCATGAAGATTATTCAAGTTCGTTCGATAAGTTGGCCTTCAGGAATGCGTCAGGTGAATATGTAATTAATGATTCAGAAAATCCCGACCAGGAAGAACCTGGAGAAGGGGACCTGCTAGTTATTAAAAAGGAGGTCAATGTGATGGACCCAGCTACCATGGATGTGATGAGTGGTGTAACAATGAATCCCGGAGATTTGATCCAATTTATCGAGGAAAATGATCTAAATGGCCAGTATCAGGTGAAATTTTATTTCAGTGAGACCTTCTTACCCAAAGCCGTTATTGATTCATCGAATATTATTGTAGAGGTAGATCCTCCAATAGATTCACCTGGGACACCGATTGATTCAACGGCTGGTGACCCGCCAGGACCTGCAGTAACAACCCCGATTAAGGCGGAAGTAAAGCCAGATCCGGTGAAACCAGAACCTCGCAGTTATTTGGTTAAAACAACCTTTTTATATGTTAAAAAAGGTTTCAACGATTGGCATGATAATGTCAGGCATTATGGTGGTGAATTGAGATTGGGCGTATATGACAATAATGGAAAGGAAATACAAAGCCGGGTTTTCATGGACCTCAATGGTGAAGCCTGGCTTGATTTGGGGCAGTGGAAGGGCCGTTATATAACCAAAAAAGAAGGCGAGCGAAATAACTTCGATTCGGTTATTGATATTACCATGGAACCGGATCAATTTTCAAATGCCTTTGTAACCATTTCGGGCAATATGACAGAGACCTGGCATTGGGGTACACAATGGGGAAAGAAATCAATGGGCATAAAAAAAGCATCTGATCGTAATGAAATGGTCGAGCTAAATGATATTGAAAATGGTGAAATTCAGCGCAGCCATGTGACATTCAGACATGAAGAAGGTGATGAGGTGCTCGTTTATTTTGAAGTAAAGAGATATAATTGAAATAGGATTCGATCATTTGAGTAATACTATAAAATGAAATATTACTTGATTTATTTCCTCTTATTACGTTTATCCTGAATCGGTAATATTCTTTAGTCCGAATACGACTCTCTTGATTGCGACCAATGGAAGCAGTATCAACCAATATTTTATGTGGCTGTTGATCCGTTATCGCGAATTAATATTCATAAATAAAAAACGCCATCCCGAAAGGATGGCGTTTTAGTTTTATGTTTTACCAGACTACTTCCTGGCCGCAGTTTCCGAACTCATCAAAGCAAAGAATTTATCGATATT
>JABDPU010000124.1 GCA_013042625.1 Flavobacteriaceae bacterium
ATACCCGAAGTAATTGCTGTAAGCCTTAATGCAGATAATACCTGGTATATAGATGCTCAGGTTCCAATGGAAACCATTTATATGAAGGAATTCATGCCATTTATTGAATCGGTGTATTTAGATCAGATAAACAAGCCGCTTCGTGTCCTCGCTGGAAATTCAGCTGGTGGATATGGTGCGCTGAGGTTTGGATTGATTTATCCCGAAATTTTCGACAAGGTCATTTTGCTCAGTCCGGCTGCATATTATCCCAGCCCTCCTGAAATATCATCATCGAGAAAAATTGATCCGTTTAAAATGAATGGTAAATTCAACGATTCAATCTGGAAATCTTATAGCTATGTTAACCTCCTGCAATTAGAGAATAATGAACTGTCCGATTCCAACTTTTATTTGTCCACCGGCGATGATGATGTCTATGGCATCCTGGAAGTTGTCAGTCAGATTGATAAACGTTTTAAATCATTTGAAATTCCTCTGGAGACTACAGTGATTAACGGAGGACACAGTTGGGATGTCTGGAGAAATCGTTTCGCATTTGATTTAGTTCGAATCTTTAACGCTCTTGAGAACAATGACTGAAAAACAGAAAATGCTGGCGGGAGCAATGTATGATCCCATGGATCCTGAATTGGTAGTAGCCCGCGACCGGGCAAGATCATTATTTCAAAAGATCAATATGATGTCTGAGGCTAAAAAAAAGGAGCGTGACACCCTTTTTTATGAGTTGGTCGGATCGGCTGGTTCCGATCTCTGGATCGAACCCCCGTTTTACTGTGACTATGGTGAAAATATTCATCTTGGAAACCAGGTTTTCATGAATTTTGGTTGTTGTATTCTTGATGTATGCGAAGTGAGGATTGGTAATAATGCCATGCTGGCTCCTAATGTTCAAATCTATACCGCTACCCATCCTCTTGAAGCTAAAGCCAGGAATAGTGGCAAAGAATTCGCCAAGCCCATAACCATTGGTGATAATGTATGGATCGGTGGCAATGCAGTGATTTGTCCGGGTGTGACCATAGGCAATAATGTAGTGATAGGGGCCGGTGCTGTGGTTACCAAAAGTTTTCCTGATGATGTATTTATTGCCGGGAATCCGGCTAAGGTTATCCGTTCTATAGATAATTCTTAATAGCATTTACTCAAATTGGCCGAACGGCCTCATATTTCTTTTAATAATTTCTATTTTTGCAGCACTCAATAATACTAGTATGAAAGCATACGTTTTTCCCGGTCAGGGAGCCCAGTTTCCAGGAATGGGATTGGATTTATACGAGAATTCCCCTTCAGCTCAGGATTTGTTTGAGATCGCTAATGACATCCTCGGATTTCACATTACCGACATCATGTTTGAAGGCACAGCAGATGACCTGAAACAAACCAAGGTGACACAGCCTGCTATTTTTCTTCATTCTGTGATATTAGCAAAGGTTTTGGGCGACAATTTCAAACCCGATATGGTTACCGGTCATTCCTTAGGTGAATTCTCAGCACTTGTAGCCAATGGCGCTCTTCAGTTTGAAGATGGATTGAAGTTAGTTGCAGCTCGGGCTGATGCCATGCAAAAAGCATGCGAAATGATTCCGGGAACAATGGCTGCCGTCCTTGGTCTTGACGATGACGTAGTAGAAAAAGTTTGCGCCATGACCGATGGAATTGTGGTTGCAGCCAACTATAACTGTCCGGGTCAGCTGGTCATCTCGGGTGAAGTCCAGGCTGTTGAAACGGCCTGTGAGGCGCTCAAAGAAGAGGGAGCCAGACGTGCTCTTATTCTTCCTGTGGGTGGAGCTTTTCATTCCCCGCTTATGGAACCTGCTCGTGAAGAACTTGCCGCGGCTATTGAACAGACTGAATTCAAAAAGCCCACATGTCCGATTTATCAAAATGTAACGGCAAAGGCCACTGTAGATCCAACCGAGATTCAAAACAATATCATCGCTCAATTGACGGCTCCGGTAAGGTGGACGCAATCCGTTCAACATATGTTGAAGGATGGCGCCAGCAATTTCATAGAAGTAGGCCCTGGTAAGGTATTACAGGGATTAGTCAGGAAAATTGACAGAGAGGCTCAAACCGAATCGGCATCCCTGGAAGCCTAAAATATCATTTGAACATGTCTAAAAGAAATGTTTTTATACTGAGCCTGATCATCTTCAATATTATTATTGACCAGATTTCTAAAATAATTGTTCGGGAAAAGGTAGAGGTCTATTCAGAAACCCAAATAATTGGAGAGAAATTCATTTTAACCAATGTTGAAAACGCCGGTGCCTTCCTTGGTATGGGTAGTGATCTGGGACCAACAATGAGAGTACTGCTGTTATTAGTTCTCCCGGTTATAGTATTGGGGTTGGTTGTATTTCATGTCTTTCGCGATAAAGAATTAGACCGGATGTCATTGATAGGCTTTTGCTGTATTATCGGTGGCGGATTTGCAAATGTATTGGATCGATTCCGGTTTGGATCGGTGACCGACTTTCTGCATATCGATCTCGGAGGAATTTTCAGAACTGGTATATTCAATATCGCAGATGTTTCTGTAACCACAGGGTTGATCATGCTTCTGGTTGCCAGTTTTCTTTTCAAGAAGAAGCCTATTGAAGAATAAAAAAATCCCGGCATAACCGGGATTCATTTTATATTCTTATTTCAGTATTTAATCTTTGTAGATCTCACCCTCTTTCATCACGAAGGAAACGCGTTCCATAGTGCTAATGTCATCCGTTGGATTTTCATCGGTAGCAACTATATCGGCGATGAACCCTTTTTTAAGTTGTCCTAGCTTATCCGCCATACCTAGGATCTTTGCATTGGTAACTGTTGCCGATTGAATGGTCTCCATTACAGGCATACCGGCTTCAACCATATAACCAAATTCTTTTCCGTTCAATCCGTGAGGAAAAACACCTGCATCGGTTCCAAAGGCAATATTAACGCCCTTCCTGTAAGCTTTTTCGAATGTCCCCTGGATTTTCGGTCCGATTTCAAGTGCTTTTGGAACAATAATGGCAGGAAAATACCCATCAATCTTTGCTTTTTCAGCAACCTCCTTGCCAGCAGTAATGGTCGGCACATAATAGGTGTCATATTGCTTCATCAGTTCCATAGTCTTTTCACTCATTAGGGTGCCATGTTCAATAGTTGTTACTCCTCCAATTATCGCGCGTTGCATGCCCTCGTCACCGTGAGCGTGAGCTGCGATGATCATTCCATAATCCTTTGCTGTATCACAAATAGCTTTGATCTCTTCCAACGTAAACTGGGGATTCTGACCATTTTTTGCCACGCTTAATACACCACCTGTTGCAGTGATCTTGATCATATCGGATCCATCTTTATAGCGTTGGCGTACTGCCTTCCTGGCATCATCCACACTATTAACCACCCCTTCTCTTGGGCCCGGATCACCCATCAAATCTTTTCGCATCCCATTGGTCGGATCGGCATGGCCACCGGTTGTACCAATTGCTTTTCCAACAGTAAAAATTCGCGGGCCTACAACCTCTCCTCTTGCTATGGCATCTCTCAGGGAAATATTAACTCCTGATCCTCCAAGATCACGAACCGTAGTAAATCCGGCCATCAAGGTCACCCGAGCATACTTCAATGTGCCAAAAGCAACATCGGCTTCGTTCTGGCTAAACCTGTTCATATAATGACTGGGATTCGACTCATGCTCAATATGAACATGCATATCGATTAATCCCGGCATTACTGTTTTATTTTTCAAATCCACCACTGAATCATCAGCAGCAGAAGGCCCAACATAACCGTCCAGCACATCTTCAATCATATTACCGTTAACAACAATTGTTTTTTCCGAAGAAATTCCTCCGCTTTCGGTATCGATTAGCTGTCCGCAATGCAAATAAGTTTTCTGTGCCATGACATTCATTCCGAATAAGACCATGGCGACCATTAAAAGGCCGTTAATAAAATTGTTTTTCATCGATTCTGTTGATTAGTTGTTTTGTCTAAGATTTAATTCCCATTGCCATGAATGCAGCAAGGCGTCCTCCAGGCTCATCTCAGCCTTCCAGCCGAGTTCTTCGTTGGCTTTTTTCGTATCAGCATATGCCGATTCGATGTCTCCGGAGCGCCTGTCGGTGATTTCATAATTTAGCTTTACATTGCTAACTTTTTCAAAGGCTTGAATAACCTCCAATACTGAATTTCCTTTTCCTGTTCCGAGGTTGAAAATCTCATAGTTGGATTTATTCTTATTATCAATAAGCCTTTTTAAGGCGACTATATGTGCTTTGGCCAGATCCACAACATGGATATAATCCCGAACTCCTGTCCCATCAATTGTGTTATAATCATTCCCAAAGACCAATAGTTTTTCTCGAAGTCCGATTGCTGTTTGTGTTATATATGGAATCAGGTTCTGCGGAATACCCAGCGGAAGTTCGCCAAGATTTCCCGAGGCATGTGCTCCGATAGGATTAAAGTAACGCAATGCAATGGCGTTAAATTCATCAGATGTCTTGCATATATCCCTGATTATCTCTTCACCAATCTGTTTGGTATTTCCGTATGGTGATTCGGCTAAAGCTACAGGTGCATCCTCAGTAATAGGTAAAATTTCGGCTTCACCATAAACCGTACAGGACGAACTGAAAATAAAATTTTTATTTTCTGAAGCACTTAATTCCTGAAGGATATAGATCAAAGAGTTAAGATTGTTCTCGTAATACAATAGCGGCTTTTCAACACTTTCGCCAACGGCCTTGCTCGCTGCAAAATGAATGACACCCTGCTGATCGGAATGCTTTTTGAATAATTCACTGACCTTGCTTTTATCTCTCAGGTCAAACTGTTCAAAAATAGGTTTTACTCCCGTAATGGATTCAATCCGATCAAGGGTTTCAATGGTTGAATTAGACAGGTCATCTACGACAACAACTTCATAACCCTGATCAATCAGTTCAACAGTAGTATGTGAACCTATAAAACCCAATCCCCCGGTTACAATGAATTTAGCCATTCACAAAGGACTTAACGGTTGATGTGATAAAATCGATTTGTTCCTGATCTAACTCGGTATGCATAGGTAATGAGATTACCTCCTTCACCAGACTGTTTGTCACTTCAAAATCGGCCTCATTGTATCGGGAATCGGCATAGGCTTTTTGAAGGTGCAGTGGAATGGGATAATAGACACCACAAGGAATGCCTTTTTCATTCAGGTGCTGAGCGAGGGCATCACGATCTGAATTTTTAATCTTTAGAGTATATTGATGAAATACATGGCAATCGCAATCACTGCAAATTCCGGAACATTCTTTTTTAGCAACAGGGGTTACTATATTGGCCTCACCTTCAAATGCCACGTTATACTTTCTTGCTGCTTCCTGCCGGGCTTTATTGTACTGATCAAGCCGTTTTAGTTTGGAACTCAATACGGCGGCTTGTATAGAATCCAGTCGGGAATTCACACCAACCACGTCATGATAGTATCTTTTGTACATCCCATGATTCACAACGCCTCTTATTATGTGGGCCAGATCATCATCATTGGTGAAAATAGCTCCTCCATCTCCATAGCATCCCAGGTTTTTGGAAGGAAAAAATGAAGTCGCACCAACATGACCTATAGTACCAGCCTTTTTCTTGGAGCCATTCCCGGATGTATAATTCGCACCGATTGCCTGAGCGTTATCTTCTATAACAAAAAGGTTATGTTTTTCAGCCAAATCCATAATAGAATCCATATCGGCACACATACCAAATAAATGAACAGGCACAATGGCTTTTGTCTTCGGAGTGATCGCTCTTTCAACCGCTTTTACATCGATATTAAAGGTATCGGGTTCAACATCAACCAATACAGGGGTCAATCCAAGCAAAGCGATTACTTCTACTGTCGCTGCAAAAGTAAAATCAGCTGTAATAACCTCGTCTCCCGGTTTCAGGCCAAGGCCCATCATGGCAATCTGAAGGGCATCGGTTCCATTAGCACATGGAATAACATGTTTAACATCGAGGTAGGCCTCTAATTCCTTTTGAAACTGATGAACCCTTGGGCCGTTGATAAAAGCACTGGATTCCATAACCTCAAGGACTGATGAATTAACCTCATCTTTGATCCCCTCATATTGACCCTTGAGGTCGACCATTTGTATTTTTTTCATAGGAAACGAAATTACAAAAATTCGAAGTCTAAATCCAATGTATTCATATAAAGACTGTATTTTAGTCGGAAAGTATCAGACTTGCGAAATGCCTATAACATACTAACCTATATTGTTGACTTTCATCTTCGGCTTATCGCGCTATTCAACCGAAAGATCAGCCTGGGTGTTCAGGGAAGAAAGCATAGTTTTAAAATCATCAAAGAGCACATTAAAGTTGATGATCCCACTCTTTGGTTCCATTGTGCATCACTTGGAGAATATGAGCAGGGTCTTCCGGTATTCGAAAAGGTAAAAGCCTTATATCCGGATCATAAGGTGGTGCTAAGTTTTTTCTCACCTTCGGGTTATGAGCATAAAAAAGACAGCTCAATTGGGGACCTGGTAATTTACCTGCCATTGGATACAAAAAGCAATGCAAGGCGATTTGTGGAACTGGTTCATCCCGAATTGGTGCTGTTCGTCAAATATGAGATATGGCCAAATTATTTGTTTGAACTACAAAAGACCAAAACCAGGACCCTTTTAATTTCAGCCCTGTTTCGCCCTTCACAAACTTATTTCAAAAGTAGTGGGAAATGGATGCTGAATGCTTTAAAAACTTTTGAATGGATCTTTGTTCAGAATGATAGCTCGGTTCAATTATTGAATGATTATGGAGTATCAGATGTCAGCCGTTCCGGTGACACAAGATTTGACCGGGTTACTAACCAGCTAAACCAGGACAATAAAATAGCAACGATTGAAGACTTTGTAGATGGAAAATTGTGCTTTGTTGCTGGCAGCACCTGGCCGGAAGGTGAAATACCTCTTGTTGATTTCATCAATAAGGATGAATCAGATACAAAATATATAATAGCACCTCATAACATAAAAGAAGCTCGTATTTCTAAATTGCTCAAATCGATTCAAAGACCGGTTACCCGTTATACGGCAGACGAGGACAAAAGCTTATCGGATTATAAGGTCCTGGTTTTAGATACAATCGGGCTTCTATCGAAGGCCTATTCATATGCAGATATCGCCTATGTTGGCGGAGCAATGGGCACAACAGGGCTGCATAATACACTGGAGGCAGCTATTTTTGGGGTTCCTATTTTAATTGGTCCGAATCATAAACGTTTTCCGGAAGCTATGGATATGATTAATTCCGGAGGGATGTTTGTGGTAAAAGACCCTGGTGAGATGAGTGAAATTCTTCGAAAACTGATCTCTGACAAGAATTACAGGGAATCTACAGGAAGCAGGAATGAGGATTATATCAAGAAAAACAGGGGGGCCGTAGTCCGAATCATGGATTATCTACGTAAATAAGGTATTAAAGTCTTCAATGTTAAAAAATGTTAAAAAAACATTGGAGAATTTTCTGATATGTGCGTAATTGCACGATAATTAACATTTTAAATCACTAAAAATGAAAAAATTAGTTTTAAATGTATTCTTAGCTTTGGCTTTATGCTTTTCATTAGCTTCATGTGAATCATGTAAGAATGAAGCAGCAGAAGCTGGTGATGCTGTAGAAAATGCAGCAGACGCTGCAGGTGAGGCTGCCGGTGAAGCGGTTGAGGATGCAAAAGATGCCGTTAATGAGGCTGCAGACGATGTAAAAGAAGCTGCTGAAGGTGCTGTAGAAAGTGCTACAGATGCAGTAGAAGGTGCCGTTGAAGGTGCTAAAGATGCCGCTGAAGGTGCTGTTGAAGGTGCTGTTGATGAAGCTAAGGAAGCTGTTGACAAGGCTAAAGATGCTGCGGCAGGTGAATTAGAAAAAGCTGCTGAAAAGCTTAAGGATAGTATGTAAAAGACATTAACCTTCCTTAAAAAATAAAAAAGCTTCGGATTTCCGAAGCTTTTTTATTTTTCGTCAGTTCCTTGATTAGGAATTATCAACAACTGATGCCTTAGGTGCGTTTTTCTTCACAGAGGCAATACCGTTTTCCATAGCCGATTTAGATGAATACATTTCGCTATTCCCAATGACCTGGCCATTTGATGCCTTAAGGCAGAAATAAGGACTACCGTTTTTGGCAGTACAACGATCAAACATATCATCGTTTTTAGAGTTGGTGCGCACCGATTCTATACCGTTATCACATCCTGAACGCGAGGCATAACCCTGGCTGGAAAGGATCACCTGGCCATTATTAGCTTTTAAGCTAAAACGGAATTTACCGGCCTTATCGGTTTTGATTTCAAATTTTCCCATGTTAATTTATTTATTAAGATTAATGGTTCTTATGGTATGACACTAAAATTACGAAATAGTCACATCATTAGAAAGGGATGTTATTGAAAATAAGAGGCTTGTTCCAGTATTCTGCATTGACAAATTGGTTTTGCAAAACGAAGACACCTGTCTAATGAAGAAACTGATTATATACGATTTAAAAATCTCCGGAAAGAAACTAGTAAATAAGAACTTTAAAAATCAGATCTGGGTTTTCAGGAGAGGACATGAAGCCTGTTCCTATGCATGCGAACCTTTCCTTCTTCCTCCAGGCGCTTTAATAATCTGGAAATGACAGTCCGTGAAGAATTTATGTCATTGGCGATTTCCTGGTGAGTTATGTTAAAGGTATCGCTGTTCAGAACTTTACGTTTTTCCTCCAGGTAGGCAAATAACCTGTCCTCAAGTTTGAGAAAAGCCAGGTTATCAATGGAATCAACCATTTCGAGCAACCTGAAATGATAACTATCGATGATAAAATGCCGGAAGGACCTGTATTTCCGAAGCCATTCATCAATATAATCCACAGGAATCATAACCGCGGTTACTCTTTCTTCAACATATCCCTTGAAAATACTGCGATTCTGGTTAATGCAATTAACAAAGGAGATCGCACAGGTATGTCCGGATTCCAAATAATACAATACCAATTCGTCGCCATGACGGTCACGCCTGATGATCTTTACAATCCCATCTACTATCAGTGGAACGTGGGTTAATTCGTCGTCGATATCAATAAGTAAGTCACCTTTTTCGACAACTCTTGACAGGCTAACTTCCTCAATCTCCTGGATTAACCCTTTTTCGAATATCGTACCGTAACAGCTATTTAATAAGTCTTTCAAAATCTTGGATTGTAGGGATTAAAAGCCTTATAAAGATACGAAAAATGGAAAAGAACTCCCCAGAGTTATCCGGGGAGTTCTAACCTAAACATTATTCACATATGTATTTTATGAAAACAAATGTTCTTTGTTAAAATCTAACCTGTACCTGGCCAATCAAAACATCATTATCTACACTATTTACAGTTTCAATACGTGCCTGATAATTGACCTGTACGCGGACCTTATCGCTAAAGAAATAATTAAATCCGATTGTCATCATTTCCTGATAAGCTAAGTCCTTCATATCGAGGTCAGCATCGAAGTATTCGTATTTAAGTACAGGTTGAAAATTCCATTTGGTGTCGTAATAGGCCATGATATAGGCGCCATCACGCTTTTCGCCCAATGAAACAGGAGTTACTCCACAACCGCCGGCCGCACCGAGAAAGTAAGCGCCTTCGTCATAGATATATTCTCCCTGGAAATGGAAATTATTTAGGTCGAGCTTGAATTCGCCACCGACCGTTCTACGGAAATCATCGTCGTTATTTGGTATGGGATAACCGTATCTAAAGCTGGCCCCAAGGGTCAGAAAATCGGTAACTTTATAGGTAGCTCTACCTACAAAATCCTTTTTCCTGTTATCGTCGCTCACTCCAATTCCCCTGCCATTCATAAGAGATATGGCATAAGTAAATTTGGTGAATTGATTACCTCCCAGCAACATGATACCGTAATCACGTTGAGGTGCTATTAATTGATCAACAACAATAGACCTCTGTACCGTGATCAGACTGTGACATGCCGTAGCGAGTTCCAGACTAAATGGTTCTTTAAACGAACCCAGAGAAACACGATACCAGTTGTATTTATTCCAGGTCACGAAAGCATCTAACAGGAAAGCGTCACTTCCTGAACCGCCCAGATTGATAAAAGGACTGGCTTCTATCATCATATAATAAGAGAAGTCGTCTATTATCTTTCCTCGTACTCCTACTCTTGCTCTTCTAAAATCAAACTGACTGTCATTTTCATCTGTGAATTCATAATTATACTCAGGCTGTATGAATCCAAAGACCCTGACCGCAGGAGCCAACGAATCATTTTCGGTAGCAATGAGATCATCTTCACAACCCTGTGCATTCACACTATTAAATGGAATTAGCAATCCAAGCAACAATAGGTAAACTATCTTTTTTATCATCCTATTTGATTTAAATTATAAGTGAGTTATTCCAAGCCTAGATCTTTTGGATGTGAATCACCTCCCCATTGGTTGGTACTCCACTGTGGGTTTGAATTGAATATTCCATTCATGCCAAATTTCATACTATAGGCATCATATCCCAGTACTCGCAAATAGGCTGTAATAACTGCTGAAGTTTGCCCGGTATAGCAATAGGTCACTACCTGAGCATTTGTCTGAGGATTTAAATAAGAATAAGAATCATCCGACAATAATAAAGGCAAAATTCGATAGGCATTTGCAATATGCCCGAATCCATTATAATCGGTTTCATTAAAGTAATTATTGATGAAGTAACTGCCAGGTGAATTTAAAACGTCCGTTCCATTCACACCTTTAAAGCCTGCAGCCACAACTTCTTCAACTCGTGCCCGAAGCAGATTCTCTCCACTACTGGTATAGCCTGCTAATTCAGGATCTTCGAAAGAAATATTTGAAGGAGGTGCTGAATAAGACCAGTTTGAATGGCCATTGGCCTCGTCACCAATATTGCTATCCCAAGGGCCAGCTGTTGTCTGATTCCAACCCGACATACCCCATTTAAGGGCCTGCGTACTTGGGTATCCATATAAACGTAGCAGTGATGTTGCATAGCATGCGGTTTGTCCTGTGTAGCAAACTACCAGGATTGGTTGACCATTTGCATTTGGAGCTTCAGTCAGGATATCGCCAAAAGCCACATTTTTAGCACTCTGAATATGACCGGCATTAAAGGCATCGGCGCTTCTAATATCGATTATGTAATAGCTGTTCAAAAAATCTTGCAGATCATCAGGATTAGGCGCTTTTGTAACAAACTTCTTTCCATCGAGGTTTACAAGAATATTGTTTAGATCCAAATTGTTGCTCTCCATATAACTCGTCAACCTGGTAAATGCAGGTTCCGCAACAACATCTATATTATCATCACCTCTATCACAAGAGCTCAAGAATAATGATGGAACTATTAATAGTCCTATTAAGAACAATGATACTTTTTTCATAATATGTTTATTTTTTATTTTAATTTATTCGATTACCGGATACATGTTTACCTCTTTTTTGGTAAATGCTCCCCAGTTTTCATTCTTCAATACTTTATTCATAAATCCATTGGCTCCATAGGCAATATTGCCTACGTCGTAACCAAGTACATTCAGGTAAGCAACTGCATAAGCCGCATCTAAACCGTTTTCACCATAAACAGCTATTTTTCTATCAACCGGAAGGGTTGATAATTCGTTGTTCATGTCTAGCGAAAATTGTGGCTGATAATGAATCGCTCCCGGGATATGCCCAAGTGCATAATTCTCTTCACCCCAATAGTGCATTACAAAGTATTCTTCCGGAGCTTCAAAAATGGCTTCCGATTTAAGAATGAACTCCTTGTATGGTATTTTGAAAAGTTCAGTAAGCCGGGCTCTAAGAATGTCTTTACCGGTGGTTTTTCCTGTTCTTAATTCAGGAAAAGCTCCCTTTTCCGGTTTTAAATTAACAGCAGTCTCAAGCTTATCGGCAAAATCATTACTGATATTTTTCAACCAGGAGTTTTCTGCAAAATCAACCCGCCATGAGCTCATTCCCCATTTAAGACTATAGACATTGTCATATCCCATCAACCTTAAAAGGCTGGTGTAATAGGATGCAGATTGTCCGGAATAACAAACAATGACAATCTTCTCGTAATCTAACGGTGTGATTTTATTCTCGAAGTAACCAAGTAGCTCTGGGCCTGCAGCGTTTTTGGCATTTTTAATATGCCCATATTCGAACCAGCTATCGCTTCGAATATCCAATACCAGGAATTTTTCATTCTTGACATTCTTTTTCAGTTCATCAGGAGTGATCAAGGCAGGTGCTAGATCACTATTGATGAAATTCCCGTTCTCTTGCAGATAATTGACAAGAATCTCAAATTCTGTTTGAGTGTCATTTGTTGTTTCCAGGGATACATCTGTTTGAGAAAAACCTAGCACAAAAAATGACAAGCAAACAATTGTTAAAACAAACGGTGTTTTTCTCATAATATTTAGGTTTTAAATTTCTAATTTTTAAGTACTTAAAGTTATTTTCAGAGCCGTGAAAAAAACATAACAAAAGTCATAATTCCCTAATATATAATGGCTTCATTGAGTCACATTTGTCACATATTAAAATGCTGTTTATCAGTTAATTAAGTCTGTTTTTAAAAATCGCTTGCAGGGTGGGTAAAAAACATGAAAAAACGAATAAAAAAAAGCTCGTAAAACGAGCTTAATTTGGAAGATTTCTTTTTATAAATACTGCATCTAGCAGCCGCCTTCAACAGGCATTTTTTTCTTCTTTTTCCTGGGAATGACCTTTTTAGGAATCGGTTTTACCTCAACTATATTTTTTGCTTCAGCTTCCTTAACAGATTTATCGATGAAGGCTTGAATATCTTGAGGAGAATTTTCGATATTCAAATCTTTTATAACGAGTTCGTCCTGCTCATAATTCAATTCGACTGCCAATACTTTTGTTTTAGCATAACCCAACTGATCGATGAGCATTTTTGCCGACAATGCATCATTGACATCCGAACTATAAAATACTATGGTTTTGCTTTCTTCCACAGCATCTTTTAAACGCTGAACATTCTGGTCTGATAGTATATCAGGAAGTGAAATATTAATAGCATTCCCTATATGTCCTTTAGAATACTCAAAACTTGTCCTGACATCCACAAGAAAGCTATTGTCATCAATTTTGTCTTTCGATAGGACATTTTCCAATGACGTCATCGATATTAAAGTAGCCTCAACACTTTCCGAATATATATGCTTCGGTTTCTTATAGCTAAGAAGTCCAATTATAATGACTAAAATCGCCAATACAGTTGCAACGGAAATATTTTTGGTTTTTTCTAATTCTTTCATAGTAATCAAATTAAATCAGCACCCGCCTTCAACAGGCATTTTCTTTTTTTTCTTAACAGGAATAACCTTTTTAGGGGTTACAGGGACCTCTGTTTCCATTACCTTGCCAGGGTAAGCCACCCCGAAATACATACTGGCAGCCTTTCTGAAGTCGTATTGTTCAAAGGCACTGGCCGGCATGCTCTCTGAAGGTTCCTTCGGATTGATTATGGTATTGAACCATTCATTCACTCCTCCTCTTAATACTTTGTGATTTTTATAGTCCATTCGATTACATAACAGCCAGGCCTGATTGGCTTTAAAATCGTCATTAGAATACAAAACTACATCATATTCCTCCTGATTGAGATAGGCTTCAAAGTTTTCAGACAGCAAACTATCTAATGGAATATTTATCGCTCCCGGCAGGGCATATTTTTCATAGTCCATACCGGACCGAACATCGATTAAAAGAAAGGAAGGATCCTGGCCAATGATCATTTCAGCTAATTCGTCGGTAGAGATATAGCGCTCCGGACTGATAGCATGTGATAATAATTTTTCCGGATCAATCCCTTGATATTTTTGGATTTTAGGCAATAGAACCAGGCCTGCAGCAGCTATTATAAATACTACCGCCAGAATTCTATAAGATGTGGTTTTACTCAAGTTTTTCATGCTTCAATGATTACTAGTTATAGAATACACCTGTTACACGCTTGCGAACTAAATCTGCAAACCAGAACGCACAGACGGCAAAAACAGTGAAAAGAAATATAAACCAGTAAGGATCAATATTCAGTGAATCCATTAAGGTAATATTTCCCAAAAAATATCCGTCGTAAATAGGTTGTAACCATTCGAATAACAA
>JABDPU010000145.1 GCA_013042625.1 Flavobacteriaceae bacterium
GAACTTCTGGCTACATTCGAGAAGCTGGGAATTTCCCTGGATGAACAAAAGAAATTGACAGGTGTTGCCATGGATGTAGTTGTTGATTCGGTTTCGGTAGCGACCACCTTTAAAAAAACCTTAGCTGAAAAGGGCATAATCTTTTGCTCTATCAGTGAAGCGATCCAGGATCATTCCGAACTGATTAAAAAATATATAGGAAGCGTTGTTCCTAAAACAGACAATTTTTATGCGGCTCTGAACAGCGCAGTGTTCAGTGATGGAAGTTTTTGTTACATTCCTAAGGGAGTGCGCTGCCCGATGGAACTATCAACCTATTTCAGGATAAACCAGGCCGGAACAGGACAGTTTGAAAGAACACTGGTCATTGCCGATGAAGGTAGTTATGTCAGTTATCTGGAGGGTTGCACAGCACCGAGCAGGGATGAAAATCAATTGCATGCAGCCGTTGTGGAACTCATAGCCCTGGATGACGCGGAAATCAAATACTCCACCGTACAGAACTGGTACCCCGGAAATGCTAAAGGTGAGGGAGGCGTTTTTAATTTTGTGACCAAACGCGGACTTTGTCATAACCGATCAAAAATTTCCTGGACTCAGGTGGAAACCGGCAGCGCGGTTACCTGGAAATATCCGTCTTGTATTCTTAAAGGAGATGACTCAATTGGTGAGTTCTATTCAATTGCTGTTACCAACAACTATCAGCAGGCCGATACAGGAACCAAAATGATTCACCTGGGCAAGAATACGAGGTCAACTATAATTTCAAAAGGTATCTCAGCAGGGAAATCGCAAAACAGCTATCGCGGATTGGTTCAGATCCATTCAAGGGCAGATAATGCCAGAAATTTTTCACAGTGTGACAGCCTGTTGATGGGTAATGAATGTGGTGCACATACCTTCCCTTATATTGAGGTAAAAAACAAAAGTGCTCAAATAGAACACGAGGCCACTACCAGTAAAATTGGGGAAGACCAGATTTTTTACTGCAACCAGCGAGGCATAGATACAGAAAAAGCAATTGCTTTAATAGTGAATGGTTTCAGTAAGGAGGTTTTGAACAAATTACCAATGGAATTTGCTGTTGAGGCACAAAAATTATTAGAGATCAGTTTAGAAGGATCGGTAGGATAAATCCAAGCAATGATGAAAGCCAGGAATTTAGTATTTGCATTGTTGATTATTCTGGGATTTAGCTGTAAACAAGAAACCGGAAAATCACAAGACATTAATGAGGACTCTTCCACTGTTGTACAGGAAGATGAAAGAACACCCAAGCAGGCCGATGGCCTGACACTATTAAAAGGTGAATTTCTTTACTATGCTGATGCCGCAGTCCTGCAGACGCATCGGGAGGTTTACGGCGTGGTTGTCGATGAAAAAATGCATGAATTAGACGATATGACCAAAGCCTTTAAGACTGAGATTACAGATATGGTTCCGGTGGAAATTCGAGGTAAGATCATACAAAAACCGGAAGGCGAGGAAGGCTGGCCGTTTCGAGTAGAAATAAAAGAGATCCTGAAGGTGAGTAAACCGAAGGACAATTCAGATAAGATTATAACAATTGGACAATAATATGTTGCAGATTAAAAACTTACATGCCGGAGTTGAAGACAAAGGCATACTCAGAGGGATTGACCTCGAAGTTAAGCCCGGAGAGGTTCATGCCATAATGGGACCAAACGGATCGGGTAAAAGTACCCTGGCGTCGGTTGTAGCAGGTAAGGAAGAATATGAAATCACCGAGGGTGAAATGATTTACCAGGGGGAAAATATTGATGAGCTTTCAGTTGAGGAGCGATCACAAAAAGGTATTTTCATGTCTTTTCAATATCCTGTTGAAATTCCGGGAGTAACCGTTACGAACTTCATCAAAACTGCCATTAACGAATCGAGAAAGGCAAGAGGTGAAAAGGAAATGCCTGCGAATGAAATGCTCAAATTATTACGAGATAAATCAGAGTTACTTGAAATTGATCGCAAATTCCTTTCACGGTCGCTGAACGAGGGATTCTCAGGTGGTGAAAAAAAAAGAAATGAAATTTTTCAAATGGCTGTTCTAGAGCCAACCCTTGCCATCCTTGATGAAACCGATTCCGGCCTTGACATTGATGCTTTAAAAATTGTGGCAAACGGGGTTAATAAACTGAAGAGTAAAGACAACGCTGTTGTGGTAATTACCCACTATCAGCGCTTGCTTGATTATATCATTCCCGATTATGTTCATGTACTCATGGATGGAAAAATTGTAAAGTCGGGCTCGAAAGATCTGGCCATTGAGCTTGAGAAACGAGGATACGACTGGATTAAAGAAGAGGTTAACGCATAATTGATATGGACCTGAAAGAAAAACTGATTTCGTCTTTTCTCGCCTTTGAAAACCAGGTAGAAGTGAATTCTTATATTCACGATATCAGAAGTCAGGCGATCAAGGTGTTTGAGGAAAAAGGCTTTCCTAAAAAAAGAGAAGAGGCCTGGAAATATACCTCCCTGAACAAAATTCTTAAGGAGGACTACAGCGTTTTCCCTAAGCAGGAGAATGCTCTGGAATACAAGGATGTTAAACGCTATTTTATCCATGAAATCGATAGTTATAAAATTGTATTTATCGATGGAAAGTATTCGTCACATCTTTCAGATACCACCCATGACAGTATGGACATCTGCCTGATGTCTGCAGCTTTAAACAAGCCAAAATACAGATTGGTGATAGAGAACTACTTCAATAAAGTTGCTGGAGATGAAAGTATAACAGCATTGAATACCGCTTTTTCTAAAGAAGGTGCCTATATCCATATTCCGAAGAATAAACTGGTAGAAAAACCGATTCAAATTCTACATTTTTCAACCGGTAATGAGTCTGCATTATTGCTTCAGCCCCGAAACCTGGTTGTTGCTGAAGAGAACTCACATGTTCAGATCATTGAACGACACCAAAGCTTAACCAGCAATGCGGTTCTAACTAATTGCGTTACTGAAATATTTGCCAAAAAGAGAGCTATAGTAGATTATTATAAGGTTCAAAATGACAAGCAGGATGCTTCCCTTATCGATAATACATTTGTACATCAGAAACAAGAAAGTCATGTTTCAGTCCATACCTTTTCTTTTGGCGGCAAGTTGGTCAGGAACAACCTGAATTATTACCAAAATGGTGAGCGCATTAATTCAACTCTCAAGGGAATTACCGTTATAGGCGACAAACAACATGTCGATCACAATACCCTGGTTCATCACAAGGAACCGAATTGTGAAAGTCACCAGGATTATAAAGGCATCTTTGGAGATTTTTCAACAGGCGTTTTCAATGGTAAGGTCATTGTTGAAAAGGAGGCTCAGAAAACCAATGCTTACCAGGCGAACAATAATCTTTTAGTAGATGACAAAGCCTCCATCAATACCAAACCACAACTCGAGATATTCGCAGACGATGTAAAATGCTCTCATGGCTGTACCATTGGCCAGTTAGATAATCGGGCACTGTTTTATATGCGTTCAAGAGGAATTCCGGAGCGCGAAGCAAGAGCATTGCTGATGTATGGTTTTGCCAATAATGTACTGGAAAGCGTAAAGATCAGGGAACTTAAGCAGCGTATAACCAAGATTATTGCGACTAAATTAGGGGTTGATATAGGCTTCGATTTGTAGATGGAGCCGGTTCCGATTCACATGAAGTTTGATATAGAAAAAATTAGGGCTGACTTTCCTATTCTAAACAGGAAAATTAACGGGGCTCCGCTGGTTTATCTGGATAATGCCGCGACTTCACAAACACCTCAGCAGGTAATCGACACCATTGTTGAATATTATTCGGAATACAATGCCAACATTCACCGGGGTGTTCACAGTTTAAGCCAGGAGGCTACCGAGCGATATGAAGGCGCCCGAAAAATCATACAGAACCATATCAATGCCCTGTCCGATCATGAGATCATTTTTACTTCCGGAACGACTCATGGAATAAATATAGTGGCTAATGGTTTTTCTTCCATTCTGAAGGCAGAAGATGAAATCATTATTTCTGCACTGGAGCACCATAGTAATATAGTGCCCTGGCAGATGATGTGTGAACAAACCGGTTCGAGGTTGAGAGTATTACCAATGAACGATTCGGGTGTTTTAAACCTGGATGAGTATAGAGACATGCTTAACCCTAAAACAAGGTTGGTATTGGTAGATCATGTTTCAAATGCTCTGGGCACGATCAATCCGATCAAGGAAATAATAGAGCTCGCACACCAAACAGGTGCAGCCGTCCTGGTTGATGGCGCGCAGGCGTGTCCACATCTCGTTCCCGATATGCAGGATCTCGATGTCGATTTTTACGTATTATCCGGTCATAAAGTTTGCGGTCCAACCGGCATAGGAGTACTTTATGGAAAGGAAAAATGGCTGAATAGTCTTCCTCCATACCAGGGTGGTGGTGAAATGATATCCGAAGTCACCTTTGAAAAAACCACATATGCCGATTTACCTCATAAGTTTGAAGCCGGCACACCCAATGTTTGTGGTGCCATTGCCTTAGGAAGGGCGATTGATTATATGAATGATATCGGTTTTGACAATATCTTTCAGTACGAGGAACAGCTATTGTCCTATGCCAGCTCAAAATTGAACAGTATTGAAGGTATGAGGATTTATGGTCCGCCATCAAATAAAGCTGCGGTGATCTCCTTCAATATAGATGGTATCCATCCTTATGATATCGGCACTATTTTAGATAAGCTTGGTATAGCTGTGCGCACGGGACACCATTGTGCCCAACCTATTATGGATTACTACAATATTCCGGGAACGGTAAGGGCATCATTTGCCTTTTATAATACGCAGGAAGAAGTTGATCGCTTTGTTAATGCTGTTATACGTGCAAAATCCATGCTTTCATAACAATAACTGAAAGTCTTTCACGTGAAATATTACTTTTCTTTCATTAAAATTCAATCTTTTCTGCATTTTATCGATTATTTGATAAATATTTGGAGGTTTTTCTAATTATTTGACAATTTATTTTATCTTCAGCCATCATTAATTTAAAATCTCAAATATTTATGAAGAAAACAGTTTTAAGGCTGATGGCCTTAGCCCTGATCTTTGCGTCCTGTCAGGATGATTCGAACATCACTGCAGATGAGCAATCCAAAATCGACATGAGCGATTTTTACGTTTACACGGAAGCCGATTCTGACGAATCCGGAAGAATGGCAGAGAATCCGGGATCCAAGTCTTGTTATTCCATGGTTAATCTTAACCGTTTGTTAAAGGAAAATCCAGGCCTTGAAAAGAAAATGTACGATATTGAATATAGTACACGTTCGGTCCTTTTAAAAAACAATTTTAAACCTGGCAACGGAAACGGTGGCGGCAATGGCGGCGGCAATGGCGGCGGCGGTGGCGGCGGCGGTGGCGGTGAACCAACTGTCACGGGAGTCGTTAATATTCCTGTTTACGTTCACGTTGTATACAGCAATTCGCAGCAAAATATCAGCGAACAGCAGATCAATTCTCAAATCACTGTGTTAAACGATGATTTCAGAAGAACAAATAATGATGCCAATCAAACACCATCAGAATTTGCGGGAGTTGCTGCCGATTCTGAAATTGAGTTTACCCTTGCAGGTACTTACAGATACTCAGACTCAAGATCGTCATGGGGAACCAATGATGCAGTTAAATCAGCTTATCCTCCAATTTCACCAGGCACTCATATGAATATATGGGTATGTAACATTGGTGGAGGAATATTAGGATATGCACAATTCCCTGGTGGACCATCTAATACAGATGGTATTGTAGTATCTCCACAGTACTTTGGTACAACCGGCTATGTTTCAGCACCATTCGACGAAGGAAGAACAGCTACTCATGAAGTCGGACATTATCTAAACCTAAGACACATCTGGGGCGATGGCCGATGTAAGCGTGATGATTTTGTAAGTGATACACCTTCATCAGACCGTCCGAATTACGGATGCCCAGGTTCTGCTTATCACTGTCGTTCAAATGACCAGTTCATGAACTACATGGATTATACCTATGATGCTTGTATGAATATGTTCTCGGAAGGCCAGAAAGCCAGGATGAGAGCTATTTTCGAGCCGGGTGGACCTAGAGATGCTATGTATCAGTAAAACTCGATCCATAATAAATATAAAAGACGCCAGTTTTGGCGTCTTTTTTGTATTTTAATATTCTATGAAACTTTACTTTTTTTCTATAATATTGACAGCTTTTGCTGTATTTAACTCATGCGAACAATCCCAGGAACAAGTGATTGAAGCCATTAATTACGAGGCCTCTTCCCGTGGATTCTATATGAATATTACCCTGACTGGAGACAGGATTATGGTAGGCAACCGCATGGGGTATGAGGAATCCACAATTCCAGAAGGAGATTCGCAATTGGATTTTATTAGGTCAGAAATTGCGAAAATAGACTTAAACAGCATTCCAGATTTTAAAGCACCTTCTCACGAAAGCTATCGTGATGCTGCTGCCAGTGCATATTTTAGTGTGAAAACCAAGGAAAATACTTACGAATCCGAATCATTTGACCATGGAAATCCACCCATTGAAATTGCGCCCATCATTGAGGCATTACTTAAACTCGCAAAAGTTGAATAGAACCTCACTTTATCGTATTTTTGCTGCGCAAATATGAAGACTATCAAAGAGATACAAAATGATATCGTTGATGAGTTCAGCATGTTCGATGACTGGATGCAACGCTATGAGTATATGATTGAATTGGGTAAAACACTACCCTTAATCGAGGATCAGTATAAAACCGATGATAATATTATCAAGGGTTGTCAGAGCAAGGTTTGGCTTCATGCCGAACTTATCGATGACAAAGTTGTTTTCACGGCCGATAGTGATGCCATTATCACCAAGGGAATTATCGCTATCCTGATTCGAGTATTCTCAGATCAAAATCCAAAGGATATACTTGAAGCAGATACGGCTTTTATAGATGAGATCGGGTTAAAAGAACATTTGTCCCCTACACGGGCTAATGGCCTCGTAAGCATGATCAAACAATTGAAATTGTACGCCCTGGCATTTCAAACCCAAATAAGCGAATAAATTATGGAAATAGATGTGAACGCCTTAGGCGAAAAAATAGTAAAGGTCCTGAAGACCATTTTCGATCCCGAAATCCCGGTCGACATTTATGAACTGGGATTGATTTATGATGTGTTTGTAAGTGAAGATTATGATGTTAAAATTCTAATGACACTCACCACTCCCAATTGTCCGGTTGCAGAAACCCTGCCGCTTGAGGTTGAAGAAAAGATAAGGTCGATTAACGAGGTAAGAAATGCCGAAGTTGAAATAACTTTCGACCCTCCCTGGAACCAGGATTTGATGAGTGAGGAAGCCAAGTTCGAATTAGGAATGCTTTAATATGGAAGGTGAAATTGTAAACCGGGTAGCTAAAAGCTCATTGATAACCATTGACCTCGAGGAGTTTTATCCTGATGGCAATCGGGTTGTTTTTGACATAAAAGACTGGTTGTGGGAAGGCCTGGTTTTGAAAGAAAAAGAATTTAGGTCGGCTATCAATGATCACAATTGGGAAGAATATGAAGATAAGTTCATCGCTATAAATTGTTCTGGCGATGCTATTATCCCGGCATGGGCTTATATGTTAGTGGCGGTTAAATTGAAGCCATATGCAAAAAGAATAGTCCATGGCAATTTAAAAGACCTCGAAACAGCCTTGTTTATTGATGTTGTTGAATCCTTGGATTTGCATCCATTTAAGGATAAACCTATAATCATTAAAGGCTGTTCCCAGAAACCTGTTCCGGAGAATGCATATATTCATCTTATTTCGCGGCTGGAAGGAGTGGCTCGATCTATTCAATATGGTGAAGCCTGTTCATCGGTGCCTTTATATA
>JABDPU010000146.1 GCA_013042625.1 Flavobacteriaceae bacterium
ACGGACCGGAATACGTATTTGCAACAGTTGTGCTTGCAGGAGTCATTCAGGTATTGGCAGGTGTCTTCAGGTTAGGTAAGTTAATGCGACTGGTGCCTCATCCGGTGATTTTTGGTTTCGTTAATGGCCTGGCTATTATCATCTTTATGTCGCAACTCGATCAGTTTAAGGATGTATCTGGTGATTGGTTAACAGGGACACCCTTGTATATCATACTTGGTTTGGTTTTATTGACGATGGTGATCATTTGGGGATTGCCGAAACTCACTAAAGTTATACCCGCTTCATTAATTGCCATACTCGTCGTTTCAGGGATTGTTATAGGATTTGGAATCGATACCAAGACCGTTGGTGATATTGCTTCAATCCAGGGCGGATTTCCTCCATTGCACATGCCGAATGTTCCATTTAATCTGGAAACCATTCTTTTGATTCTCCCTTATGCAGCCATAATGGCTGGTGTTGGTTTGATCGAGAGTTTGTTAACCCTTAATATTATTGATGAAATTACGGAAACCAGGGGTAGGGGTAACAAAGAAGCTGTGGCCCAGGGAGCTGCCAATATATTATCAGGTGTTTTCTCCGGAATGGGTGGATGCGCTATGATTGGCCAAAGTCTGATCAATATTTCAAATGGTGCCAGAGCAAGACTTTCAGGGATTGTAGCGGCTGTTGCCTTATTGATCTTTGTGATGTTTGGTGCCGGATTAATCGAACGACTTCCTATGGCTGCACTTACAGGTCTGATGATCATGGTGGCTATAGGAACTTTTGAATGGGCGAGTTTAAAGACATTCAACCGAATGCCTAAATCAGACATTTTCGTTATGGTAGTCGTCACTCTTGTTACAGCAGTATTGCATAATTTGGCGTTGGCTGTGGTCATTGGTGTCATCATAGCCGCATTGGTTTTTGCATGGGATAATGCTAAGCGTATTCGTGCAAGGAAGTATATAGATGACCAGGGAATAAAGCATTATGAGATATACGGACCATTATTCTTTGGATCGGTTACTGTCTTTAATGCGAAGTTTGATATTCAGAATGACCCGGAGGAGATCATCATCGATTTTCAGGAAAGCCGGGTTGTTGATATGTCGGCTATTGAGGCCCTTAACAAATTAACCGAGCGCTACCTGAAAGTAGGAAAGAAAGTCCATCTCCGTCATTTGAGTCCGGATTGTCAGAAGTTACTTAAAAATGCCGATAAGATCATTGACGTGAATATGCTGGAAGATCCTAATTACAAAGTTGTTGTCGATAAGATTTGATGATGACGTTCATTTTTCATCTTGACAAAAGTGGACTTGGGTATGCTTCATTTTAAATTATTTGCGGTTGCATTATTCCATTTGGTGATGCTCAAGCAGATTACCTCTTACAAGATATTCTTTGTCAATAGTAAATGGTACCCCTTCGCCATTTAAAATTGTGTTTGGTTCTCCACCTTTTTCAACATGCATATGCAGGTGAGGTTCGCTGGTATTGCCCGTATTGCCAACCTGGCCTAATAATGTATTGGTTGTTACAGTATCTCCCGGACGAACTGAAATACTTCCCTTTTTGAGATGTGCCAAAAGAATTTCAAGCCCATCACTTTCAATTAAAATATAGTTTCCAGCCAGATTTATTTTATCGGTATTTGGAGGAATAAGATCATCATATTGATCAACCACGTCAATAATTGTCCCATTGCAAGGGCTATAAACGGCTTCACCATAAATTTCATAGTTATTCAAATCGGCTCCACCTGCAAATGAAGATGCCCTCATCCCAAAAGTATTAAGTCCAACTATATCAACGGCATGATTTTGTGGTTTAACATGATAATGCCCATTGATGAATGGACTAGATCCTCCATGTAAAACAATTTGCTTTCCACTTTTAAAAGGAGAGGCTAAATCAATTGTATTTTCCGGACTAATATATCCTTTAAAGGAAAACCAGTTCAGACCTGAAAAAAACACAATCAGAACGAAATGAATCCCTACACTAAGGATTAATACTATTTTGTTAACCGGTAATTTTTGCTTTGATACTCTTCTGTATCCAACAAAACATGCAATTAAGTACAGGACTGGAATTACCGGTCTTAAATAGATGCTCACAATTTCCCATCGTGTCGTTGTCCATAAATAGGCAATAACTAATCCAAATGTTATGATGGTTAAGACCCAACTCCAGACATTTGGTTGTTTTTTGAATGCGATTATCCCTATTAAAAAAAGAGGGACAATAATATAGAATAAACCAATTAGCATAATAGTATCATTTATTGGTAGTCTAATGTAAACGTTTTTTTTCCTATTTAACTACTTCTATGCAGGTCCTATTTAATAATTTAAACCCAAACATTGAGCTTAGTCAGAAAATTGTAAAGATCACAATTTCATGGTAATCCCTTCAATGACTTTAAAACCGAATTTCTTATAGAATTCCTCCAAATCAGGTTTTGTATTGAGAAATATTTCGTCAATCCCATCCAGTTGATTTAATAGGTTTTCAATGATTACTTTCCCCAGGCCTTTTTTCCGATATGCACGGTCAACAATAATGTCATCTACTAATGCGCGATAGACCCCATCTGAAATGGCCCTTCCAAAACCGATCAATTTTGAATTGTCCCGAACTGAAACAAAAACGGTCAAACTCTCAAGCATGTTTTTGATATCGGCCTCTTGTCTTTTTGATGCCCATGAGGTTTGGTGAAAGAGAACGATCAGCTCTCCTTCAGTTGGGATTTTATTTATAGAGATTTCAATGCTCATATTCAAATTCAACTATT
>JABDPU010000147.1 GCA_013042625.1 Flavobacteriaceae bacterium
AATACCCATTATTAATAACAGGCTGCCAAAAATCAGTTTTTGTTGATTGGACAGGACCAAGGAGGGTTTTTTGAGTTTGGATGATTTAGTGCTCTTCCTCCTGGATTTCTTCTTCGCCATTAATCCCTTTTAATTTGAACAAAAATACAAATTACTAACGTTTATCCTAGGCGCGATCGTATATTAAAACATCTTCGGAAAATATATGATTCCACCTATGATTACTGCGGCAATGGCGAATATGAAAACGGCACCGGCGGCCAGGTCCTTAATCAGTCCGATTCGCGGGTGATGTTCAGGGTGAACAAAATCAGATAATTCCTCGATGGCGGTGTTGAGTCCCTCCAGGCCCATGATGAGCGCAATGGTTAGTATTTGGATGATCCATTCTGTTGACGAGAGATTATAGTAAATCCCCGCGATGGTCATCACAATACCAATAAAGAATTGAACTTTTAAACTGGCTTCTTTTGAAATGAGCAAATACGCTCCTTTAAAGGCATAACCAATGCTTTTAATACGATCAAGAATAAACTTGATGATACTACTCATCCAGTAGTGCGTAAAGCGGCGCCTTATAATTAGGTTCCTGCCCAATCTCCGGCACTTGTTCAGTATATTTTACAATGCCATTCTCATCGAGAACAATTACAACTCTTGATAAAAGGCCTTCAAATTTTCCGCCGAGCATTTCTAGTCCGTAGTCTTTTCCAAACTGATGCGTTCTGAAATCGGAGAGGGTGATCACATTTTCTAAACCTTCCGCAGCGCAAAATCCCGATTGTGCAAAAGGCAGGTCTCTGGAGATGCAAAGAACAATCGTATTGTCTAATTCTGACGCTTCTTGATTAAACATTCTAACCGATTGCGCACATATTCCTGTTCCGACGCTGGGAAAAATGTTCATTAATATTTTCTTTCCGGAGAAGTCATTCAAAGTTTTAGTTGAAAGATCTTCTGCCGTAAGTTTAAAATCTGGTGCTTTTGAACCGATTTCCGGTAAATTACCTGATGTGCTAACGGGACTGCCGCCTAATGTTATCTGTGCCATAATAATTTGTTTTCTAGTTATAAAAGTATGAAATAGGTCTCATAAATGAAACAATTAAAAGATTTTAGTTACACAAACTAACACGAAGTTAAAAAAATTATAAAATTTTTGTATTGTTTAAATATATCGTATATTTGTTAAACAGAAATTCAAAGAAAAGTTGCCACTAAACTTCAGTTTACTCCGAGAAAAAGGCACACTTTAATTGATTTAAATTAGGTTGGTTGGAAACCCTTTCCCATTGGAAAGGGTTTTTTATTTCAACAAAAAAAGAATCTCCCGAAGGACGAGAGATTCTTAAAATTAACATTAGTTACTATGACGTTTAATTTCGAATTACAATTAACTTAATTATTGCAAATCGAACCTGTCATTGTTCATTACTTTGCTCCAGGCTTGCACAAAATCCTTGACGAATTTCTCCTTGCTATCATCCTGTGCATACATTTCTGCATAGGACCTCAGGATAGAATTCGATCCGAATACCAAATCTACTCTGGTAGCGGTCCATTTGAATTCATCGGAATTCCTGTCGCGAATTTCATATAGGTTGCTCTGAACGGGCTTCCATGTATTGTCCATATCTGTGAGATTCACAAAGAAGTCATTGTTCAACGCACCTTCATTGTCGGTGAGCACACCGTGTTTGGTTCCACCATAATTGGTACCCATCACGCGCATACCTGCAATTAAAACGGCCATTTCAGGAGCAGAAAGTCCTAAAAGTTGTGCATGGTCCAGCATTAATTCTTCCGGACTAACAACATAATCTTTTTTCAGCCAGTTCCTGAATCCATCAGCCAGAGGTTCCAGC
Source organism: Flavobacteriaceae bacterium (assembly GCA_013042625.1). Classification (GTDB taxonomy): domain Bacteria; phylum Bacteroidota; class Bacteroidia; order Flavobacteriales; family Flavobacteriaceae; genus SHLJ01. The sequence goes on from JABDPU010000147.1 coordinate 1,866, forward strand.
GGCTCAAATGAACTTGCATCCGTCATTTCTTCCGTTGCGTCACCACGACCGGCTTCAAATGGTACATTAATAGTATAACCTGCGGCCTTGGCAGCTTGTTCAACTCCTAAATTACCTGCTATTACAATCGCGTCAGCAAGGCTAATATTGGATGAATCTGCTATGGGTTGAAGTACAGTTAAGACTTTAGATAAACGTTCTGGCTCATTGCCTTCCCAATTATTCTGAGGCGCCAACCTGATACGTGCACCATTTGCACCACCGCGTTTATCGGAATCGCGATAAGTTCGGGCACTATCCCATGCTGTAGAAACCATTTCTGATATGGAAAGACCAGAAGCAGCAATACGTTCTTTAACTGCACTCACATCATAATTTTTATTACCTGCTGGTACAGGATCCTGCCATATTAAATCTTCAGCGGGAACAAAGGGTCCGACATATCGATTTTTCGGTCCCATGTCGCGATGCGTTAATTTAAACCAGGCACGAGCGAAAGTGTCGTTGAAATATTCTTGATCATTCTTAAATTTAAGAGAGATCTCCCTGTAGATCGGATCCATTTTCATCGCCATGTCGGCGTCAGTCATAATCGGGTTTTGATGAATAGACGAATCTTCAACGTCAACCGGCATGTCTTCCTCCTTGATGTCTGTTGGTTCCCATTGCCATGCACCGGCCGGACTTTTCTTTAACTCCCATTCGTGGTTAAACAGCATTTCGAAATAGCCGTTATCCCACTTAGTTGGATGGGTTGTCCATGCACCCTCCAGACCACTAGTTACTGAATGGCGGCCTTTTCCTGATTTATTCGGATTTATCCAACCAAATCCTTGATGTTCAATAGGAGCGCCTTCTGGTTCTGGTCCTAATATGTCGGCATCACCATTTCCGTGGGCTTTACCTACCGTATGGCCACCAGCCGTCAGGGCAACGGTCTCCTCATCATTCATCGCCATTCTGGCAAAGGTTTCACGAACTTGAGCGGCAGTTTTTAATGGGTCAGGCTTTCCATTTACACCTTCGGGATTTACGTAAATCAATCCCATCTGAACAGCTGCAAGCGGATTTTCCATGGTCGATGGATCCTCTACATCTTCATATCGCTCATCACTGGGTGCGAGCCATTCTTTTTCAGCTCCCCAATACACGTCTTTTTCAGGATGCCATATATCTTCTCGTCCGAATCCAAAACCAAATGTTTTGAATCCCATGCTTTCGTAGGCGATATTTCCGGCCAGGATAAACAGATCTGCCCAACTTACTTTATTGCCATATTTTTTCTTGATCGGCCACAACAATCTTCTGGCCTTATCCAGATTACCATTATCCGGCCATGAATTCAGGGGTGCGAATCGCTGGTTCCCTGTACTTGCGCCACCACGTCCGTCTGATGTTCTGTACGTACCTGCGGCATGCCAGGCCATACGAATCATAAGTCCGCCATAATGACCCCAGTCTGCCGGCCACCAATCCTGGCTTTCGGTCATTAGGCTGGTCATGTCATTTTTCAAGGCGTCAACATCTAATTTTTTTAATTCTTCATGATAGCTAAAACCCTCATCCATAGGATTGGTTTTGTTATCATGCTGGTGTAAGATATCCAGGTTAAGTGCATTTGGCCACCAATTGGTTACCGGAAGTGCAGCTGAAGTATTGCCGCCATGCATAACCGGACATTTTCCTGATTTGAAATTTTCCATATTAATTCTACTGATTTATAGCTTATATATTAATTCAATGTTCTTTTCAATAGGACGTTCAATAGCTGAAAGGGCGTTCAACATGAGTAGATATTTTCTTAATTGGAATAGGTCGGCTAGCAGGAGAAACTCAAAAATTGGTTGAGCTCAATACTACTAATAATATCCAATTTCTCAGCCTAACAAAGATAAGCTTTGAAGCCTGATAAACCAATAATGTAAATCTTTAAATCTTATTCGGAAATAACAAAATCTTATGAAGATGAATTTTGCTAAACGGACTTGTTCAGAGCCATCTTGATTTTAATTCTGAACGCGGCGTAAACAAGCGTTGTAAACGGACTGATCCAATTGAATATCGCATAAACGAAATACTCCCCAACGCTTACTCCAAGTACACCAGATTGGTATGCTCCGCAGGTATTCCATGGAATAAGAACCGAGGTTACCGTTCCCGAATCCTCGAGTGTCCGACTTAAATTTTCAGGTGCCAGTCCGCGATCATCAAATGCTTTCTTGAACATTTTCCCCGGAATAACAATAGCCAGGTATTGGTCACTTGCAATGGTATTAAGTCCCAGGCAGCTTATCACTGTACTTGCAAACAATCCGAATAGGGTAGAAGCCACCGAAAGCAACGCCTTGGTAATTCTGGCAAGAGCTCCAATGGCATCCATAACACCACCGAAAACCATGGCACAGATTATTAAAAAGATAGTCCATAACATACCTTTCATACCACCGGAAGAAAACAGGTCGTTAAGTTTTTCATTATCAGTTACAATCTGAGTATCTGTAAATATAGATTGAACCACCGCTCCGAAATTCGAGCTACCTAAACCGCTTAAAACCTCAGCCTGGAATATAAACGCAAAGACCGCAGCCAAAAGAACTCCGGCACCAAGAGCTTTCAAAGGTTTGGTCTTCATTAAGATCAGTGCGATCACAGCTCCGGGTACTACAAAAAGCCATGGATTAATATTAAAGGTGCTGTCAATTGTATTCAGGAACCCACTAACATCGGAAGACCCTGTGGTCTCTATATTGAAACTAATGATAAAAAAAACAATCAATGCAATTAAGATTGAAGGCACTGTTGTATAGGTCATATACCTGATATGAGTAAACAGGTCTGTTCCGGCCATTGCCGGAGCCAGGTTGGTTGTATCGCTCATGGGTGACATTTTATCACCGAAATAAGCACCGGAAATAATCGCACCGGCAACCACACCACCACTCATTCCCAGGGCATCAGTTCCTATTCCAATTAGAGCTATACCTACTGTTGCAGAGGTAGTCCATGAACTCCCTGTTGCTATGGAGATCAATGCCGCTATAACGATGCATGCCGGGAGGAAAATTTCAGGACTTAATACCTGTAAACCATAATAGACCATTGCTGGTATCACACCACTCACTAGCCAGGTACCGGCCAGTGCTCCAACAAGGAAAAGAATCATGACAGGAATGAATATGCTTTTCCAGTTTTCCCAGATCTCTGTCATCATTCTTTTGACTCCAACCTTATTAAAAAAACCTACGATCGCAGCTACGCCACCTCCTATGAGTAAAATATATTGATTGGAATATTCGCCTAGCAATTCTCCATCCGAAAAGAAAATATTATAGGCAAGAAGTCCTACCAACGCAAATACCGGAATAAGAGCCTCCCAGATATTTAATTCTATGTTTTCAATGATGTTTTGACCCTCGATCTTGATCTCCTTGATGTTGTTGTCGTCAGACATGTAGCGTGTGTTTATTGATGTAATGTTACGATTTTGTAAAGACCCATGCAAATCGATTTAGTTCAGTAAATTGCAGGCGGAAAATGGATTCTCTAACTCAAATTGTACTGGGAGCAGCCTGCGGGGAAGTCGCCATGGGCAAAAAGATCGGGAACAAGGCCATGCTTTTCGGAGCGATTGGTGGCACTATCCCTGACCTTGATGTTTTTGTGGGGCGATGGCTTTACAGCAATGAGATTGATATAAACGCTTTCCACCGGGGATTTATGCACTCCATAGTGTTTGCCATAATAGCTTCAATAGTGTTGGGCTGGTTAATTCATCGACTTTATGATAAGGGAAAAAGACAGAATTCCACAACGGTAACCGACTGGAGACGATTGTTTTTCCTGTCGATATTTACCCATCCACTGCTGGATAGTTTCACCCCTTATGGCACCCAACTGTTTCTTCCTTTCACCGATTACAGGGTTGCTCTGAATACAATTTCGGTAGTTGATCCGTTATATACGATTCCGTTTTTGCTTTGTTTGATTATAGCCATGTTTTTCCGAAGGAACACTAAATGGCGAAAGTCATTTGTCAGGGCGGGATTATTCATCAGCTCTTTCTACCTCACTTTAACCATAATAAACAAGATATATATCGATTCGGTATTCAGGGCATCACTTGCTGAACGCGGTATTGAGCATTTCAGATTTCAGAGTCAGCCGTCCATTTTACAGAATATTCTCTGGTATGGCATAGCGGAAGGAGAAGATGGTTATTATACAGCTTACTATTCATTATTCGATCGTGAAGATAAATTCAGCAATTGGCATAAACTACCAAAGAATCATAACCTGGTTCCGATAGATCATCCCGATATAGCCACATTGCGTTGGTTTAGCAAGGATTATTTCAATGTCTTTCCAAAAGAAGAAGGTAAATTTCAATACAACGACCTGAGATATCCACTTTTAAATGCAGACGACCCCAATTCATCGGTTTTCAGTTTCAGTATATACAAAAGCGGTGATCGGTGGGATTTGCTGCCTTTTGAGGGCAAACCACCATCCCGCGAAGATTTTAATATGTTTATCAGGCGAGTAAAGGGTATCTAGATCACCACGATATCGTGAGACTCAAGAATTTCAAGTTCAACCATGCACTGTCTCATCATGGTATATGTTCTTTCAATATCATTATCCAGTCCGATAGAGAATCGTATGAGTCCGTCACTCAATCCCATCTCTTTTTGTTCATCTTCAGGAATTTCTGAAGAGGTTGAGGTTCCGGGAGCGCTAAACAGCGTTTTATAGAATCCCAGGCTTACCGCCAGGTATCCGAGGTTGCGTTTCTGCATGAGCTCCATTAACTCATTGGCTTTTTCAACACATCCCACATCAATGGTTAACATGCCACCATATCCATATTGAGGATTCATCATCAGGTAATAGAGTTTATGTGAGCTGTGAGATTCCAGTCCGGGATAAACTACACGCAAGCCTTCTTCTTCAAATTTTTGGGCCAGGAACATGGCATTATCGCTATGTTGTTTCATCCTGATATGCAAGGTTCTCATATTCTTTAATACAGAGGCTGCACGCAGGCTGTCCATTGTAGGGCCGAGCAACATGCAGGCGCCATCATTCACATCTCTCAACTGGTCGATAAATTCCCGACTACTGCAGATGGCTCCGGCAACGGTATCACTACTACCATTGATAAACTTAGTCAAAGAGTGAATCACGACATCGGCGCCCAGTTGTGCAGGCGATATAGACAAAGGTGAAAACGTATTATCCACGATTAGCTTGATGTCATGCTTTTGAGCGATTTTCGCAAGCGCTTCGATATCGGCCACTTCAAGTAATGGATTGCTTATGGATTCACAATAAATGAGTTTTGTTGTTTCTTCAATGGCGTTTTCAACAGCTTCTAAATCGGTGATGTCAACAAAGTCTGTCGTAATATTCAACTTAGGTGCGAAATTCTTCATAAAGGCATAGGTGCCGCCGTAGATGGTCCTGCTGCTCAACATATGATCACCACTGCCACATAATTGAAGTAGAACTGAAGTAATAGCGCCCATTCCCGATGCTGTAACGCAGGCGGCTTCTGTGCCCTCCATTGCGGCAAGAGCTTGCCCGAGATACAGGTTGCTCGGCGATGAATGCCGTGAATATAAATAGCAACCCCCAGCATGACCCTCAAAGGTGTCACTCATCGATTTTGCTGTTAGAAAAGTGTATGTGGAAGAATCGGATATCGAAGGATTTACTCCGCCGAATTCACC
>JABDPU010000149.1 GCA_013042625.1 Flavobacteriaceae bacterium
GGCACACCAATAGATTGGAATATTGCTGTAATATCTCATGATATAGAATCAGGAAACCGTGATATAACCGTTCTCGGACTGCTTTCCGATACTGCAGATAAGTATCTTGACATTTTTGATCCGGGCACGCCTATGAATGAAACCAATGACGGCCAGTTCCTGCGTGTAACTCATTATTTGTTCTTGGATGGTATTATAGATCTATATGGGGAATCCCAGCTCGTTCAGGACCAGAATAGTGTCCTTGATCCTACCAGTACAGGTGGTATGGAACGCGATCAGCAGGGAACTACCAATTTATATAATTATAATTACTGGAGTTCACCGGTTAGTGTACCTAATGGGTCCACTATTAATAATGATTATAGTGTTGGTGCCATTCTGCGTGATGGAAGCGACTCAAATAATCCGTTGAATTTACAATGGACAAATAGTTACGATGCTGATCCGAGCACTACACCAATTACCCTGAGCAGACGATGGATATATGTATATGAAAATTATCCGGAGAACACCTATGCCGATTGGAGATTCATCGGCCAAAACGGCAGCTTTGCCGTAGGCCTGGGCTTTACCATGAAAGGTAGCGGTGTTGGAGATCCTGTAACAGATGTTCAGAATTATGTCTTCCGTGGACTTCCAAACAACGGCGTCATCAGTAACCCGATCAATCCGGGCTATCAATCGGTTGTAGGTAATCCTTATCCATCGGTTATCGATGCTGATCAATTTATTTTAGATAATATACCCGGTTCGGGGAATGGCAGCATTGATGGAACTCTGTATTATTGGGAGCATTATATTTCCAATTTTACCCATTACCTTGAATTATATGAAGGAGCCTATGCCACCTATAATCTCACAGGAGGTGTTGGTGCGGTAATTCCGGATGGAATTAGTGGAGCCGGAACATCAACGAAAACTCCGGGTCAGTATATTCCTGTTGGTCAAGGCTTCTTTGTGACAGCAAGTCCAGCCGGAGGAAATGTGACCTTTAATAATGGTCAGAGGATATTTGTAAGGGAATCGGCTGGTACATCAGTATTTATGGAGGCCAATAACCAGGAGCAGGTATTCGGAGAGGAGAATTCAAATACTCCAGCCGCTTCTGGCACAGCAGAAATAGTTCCTGTCGATGACATTCAGAGGGTTCGAATAAATTTCAATTCTCCAAATGGAGCTAATCGTGAATTGCTGTTGGGCTTTGTTCCTGACAATTCCGCCACCGACGGATTTGATTTCGGATATGATGCACCTATCAGTGACCTGTTACCAAATGATATGGCCTGGATGATTGAAGATGAACCTTATGTTATTCAGGGTGTTGGCAACTACACCGAAAACAGTCAGTATGAGCTTGGTATTTATATGGAGGAATCGGCCAAGATTCAAGTTTCATTAAATTCTCTCGAAAACTTTGATGAGAATATTCAGGTTTACATTTATGATGCATTAATGCAAACCTCGACCAATCTGAATTCAGATGATTTTGATATGATACTTGACCCAGGGGAGCATATGGAACGCTTCTATATCACCTTTGTGAAGTCTGAAACACTTGATTTAGAGGAATTTGAAAAACTCAACCTTATGATGAATTATCTTCAGGACTCTGAAGAACTGTTCATAAAAGTTGCTGATGGTAATCTCATAGAATCTATCAGAATGGTCAATCTTCTCGGTCAGGAAGTAGCCGTTTGGGATGAAGAAGAGCTGGAAAGTTTCACTGAATTAAGGCTTGCGGTAGACGATTTACCATCAGGACCATATGTAGTTAGCCTAAATACCCTTAATGGTAAAGTCAATAAAAAAATAATTATTGGCCGATAAAAAAAGTCGACGAAACGTATCTAATAGCTTGATTATTTCAAAAATTTAGTGCATTTCGTCGATTTTTTTTGCTTTTCATAGATTTTTTGTATCTGAATTCTTAGATTTGGATCTGAAAATTGAATTTAAATATTCATTAGGATCCCAAATCTAATGCTTAAAACAACCTGCTTTTACATAGGAATATTTCTATTGCTAGCTAGCTTACCCGCTGATGCACAGATCAAACGTGTTCGACTAAATTTCCATTCTCCGGAGAATCTAAATCGCGAATTGCTGCTTGGATTTACACCAAACAATGAAGCAACAGACGGATTTGATTATGGTTATGATGGAGGCGTTCCTGATAGTTGGCCTTCTGATTTGAACTGGCTCATCGAAGAAAATCGATTTGTTATACAAGGTGTGGGAACTTATGAAGAAACCAAGACCTATCCATTCTGGTTAGGCCTGACCAATGTCGGTATCAGTTCAATTTCATTGATCTCCACCGAAAATTTTACGGAAGATGTTACAGTCTACATCCTTGATAGTGCTACCAACACCTATCATAACATCAGCGATCAATCACTGGATTTGAATTTACCTCCTGCTGAGTATCCGGGCAGATTTTTCATAGCATTCCAAGAACCAAGTGAGAGTGGTGGAACGCTGTCCTTATCCGATTATGACGATGAACCCAATGTCGGTCTAACTTTTTCAGCAGAAAACAACACCATTGTAATGTCACCACGATCAGGAACTCAATTGCTTTCAGTAAATGTACTCAATTCAATTGGGCAAAGAATACTGACTAAAAAATTGAATTCCAACTCACAAACAAGTTTGCATCTGCCATTTCTCCAATCTCAGGTATTATTGGTAGAAATAATGACTGATAAAGGGCGATTGATTAAGAGGATCTTGATTTAAAAGATTAGATCTCCTCCCTGATAAGGCGATTCTTTGCATTGATACGAATTTTTCATTAACCTACTGAAAATCAAATCTTTATTTTTCCTTGATCTTCATTGTGCATTTCATCGATGAAACTGCATTTTTTCCATGTTTTTAACCAATTATCGAGCTTCGTTTTTTTTCATCAAAAAAAACAGTCCTTTCGTCTAATATATTGGTATTAAAACAAAGAAATTAGGGATTTCAAAGTCGATTCGTAACTTTTGTTATTGCTATTAATCTCAGTCCATATATTAATTAGCATAAATAATTAGTTTACGAGCCTTTTTAGGCTCTAACCAATATGCTTAATTTTCCTGTCCCTCAAGGTTAGTTTAAGTCTAATGTAATCGCTGTGCCTTAAGCTATGCAGCCAATGAAACATATAGTTACATTAACTGCCATTCTATTAACCGTTTTTTCCAGCTTCTCCCAAAATAAAGAGCAGGACAGCCTGACTATTCAATTGGCCTTTCAGCAGGAAACTACAGATAAAGTGGATACGTCAATCCTGCTCATCAAGTCCCTGTATGACTCTGGTGATTATACCAAGGCGCTGCGCTATGTGCAGGAAAGCGAGGGCTTAGCATCAAAACTTCAATATGACAAGGGTACGGCTGAGATCCGTTACTTTAAAGCTCTTATTTATACACAACGCGAAGATTATTATAATGCTCTTGATAATTATAATAAATCACTTAGCATTTATGCTCAGATCAAGGATTCTCTCGGCATGGCCAAGGTGAATAATAGTCTTGGACTGATTGAAATACGAAGAGGAAATTATTCAAAAGGTTCACAGCATGCATTGTCTGCGATTGCCATTTTTGAGAAAAGTAATATGAGTGAAGAACTCAGCATAGCTTATAGTAATCTGGCTGAGGCTTACTTCCAAACAGGACAATACGAGGAATCCCTCGAGTATAATACCAGGGCCCTGGATCGATTTACAGCATTAAACAACTTAGAAGGCATAAAGAATTCAACAAAAAATATCGCTGAGCTATATGCACTCCAAAAAGAACATCGTAAGGCAATCGAATTCTTTGAAACTGCACTATCCCTGCTCGACCCCCAGTTAGACACCGGGTTAAGAGGTGAGATCTTGCCTAATCTCGGGGAGCAGTATTTGTTATTCAGAGAATATGACAAGGCCAGACCCTTTTTATTAGAAGGCCTTCAATACAATCGAAATAACAATAATGATTTAGGTGTCTTTAAATCATTGAATAACCTGGCGAACCTGAATCTTCAGCTAAAAAATCTCCGAACTGCTGAAAATCAGTTAAATGAAGCCATTTTTGTAGGTCAGGACCTGGATAACGACAAGGAACTCCTTAAACACTACGGACTGAGAAAAGCCCTCGATTCAACAAGGGGCAATTTTAGGAGTGCTTTCGAATGGCAGAGGCAATACCATGACCTCAAAGAAAAAATCGCTTCAGATTCCAGGCCATTGGTTATTGAAGAACCTCCCGCAGAAATAGATCCAATCGTTGATGAACCTTCAGAGGAATCAGAGCCCAGCGACCCGGAATTGATCAAGGCGAATAAAACGCTCTGGTACGTCATATATGGACTGGGAGCCCTGTTGCTTGGAGTGATAATTTACCTCATTTCGATGCTGTCTAAACGAGGGGATCAAAACAGGCAACTAAATTTCCTAATGGATAAGAATAAGGAATACAAGGCTCAGAACGATGAATATGTTGAGCAAAACAGGAATCTTGAAGAAATGAATCATGTTAAAGATCGTCTCTTCTCCATTGTGTCTCATGATCTCAAGGATTCAATCACTTCTATAAAAGCCTTCCTTGATCTTCTCAAGGAAAACAGTATTTCTGAACGGGAATTCAATGAATTGATCCCGGAGTTGAGTGACAATGCAGATAATGCATCGGCTTTACTCCTAAACTTATTGAACTGGTCGAAATCTCAAATGCAGAATCTCGAACCCAAACCCGAATTATTTAATATCCAGGAGGTGTTCCAGGAAAAACT
>JABDPU010000156.1 GCA_013042625.1 Flavobacteriaceae bacterium
TAACGCGCACAATAAGCAAACAGCTCATGCCGGTTTATGACAAGCCCATGATCTATTATCCCTTATCAACACTTATATATGCTGGTATTAGCGAAATTCTAATCATTTCAACACCAAAGGATTTGCCGCTTTTTGAAGACCTTCTTGGTGATGGAACAGACTATGGATGTAGATTTCAGTATGCAGTTCAGGAGCATCCAAACGGATTGGCCGAGGCCTTTATTATAGGGGAACCATTCATTGGAGATGACAAGGTGGCCTTAATCCTTGGAGACAATATTTTCTATGGATCTGGCCTGGCCAGATTGCTTCAGAACAATAACGACCCTGATGGCGGAATTATTTATGCCTATTGGGTACATGACCCCGAGCGTTACGGCGTTGTTGAGTTTAATGACGACGGGAAAGCCATCTCTATTGAGGAGAAACCCGAAAAGCCCAAATCACACTTTGCTGTTCCTGGAATATATTTCTACGATAACGAGGTTGTGAATATTGCGAAAAACATAAAACCGAGTCATAGGGGCGAGCTGGAAATTACCGATGTGAATAAGGAATATCTGAATCGGGGAAAGCTTAAAGTTAGTATTCTCGATCGTGGAACGGCCTGGCTGGACACCGGAACATTCCAGTCCTTAATGCAAGCCGCACAGTTTGTGGAGGTGATCGAAGAACGTCAGGGATTAAAAATCGGGTCTATTGAAACTGCCGCCTACGAGATGGGACTCATATCCAGAGATCAATTCATCAGGTTAGCCGAACCTCTTATGAAAAGCGGTTATGGCAAAAACTTACTCGGACTTCTAAACGACTATGAAGGCAATTGAAACTGAATTAGAGGGATGTATTATTCTTGAACCCCGTGTTTTCAAAGACCACAGGGGTAGTTTTATTGAAAGCTACAACAAGGAAAATTTAAAGGAATTACTCGGATACAATGTAAATTTTGTTCAGGATAATGAATCCAGCTCTTCTTATGGTGTTTTACGCGGATTACATTATCAAAAAGGTGAAGCGGCACAGGCGAAACTAGTGCGTGTCACCCATGGGAAGGTGTTGGATATTGCTGTTGACATCAGGCCCGAATCAAAGACCTTCGGAAGGCATGTCGCCATTGAATTATCAGGGGAGAATAAAAAGCAATTATTTGTCCCCAAAGGGTTTGCCCATGGATTTATTGTATTGAGCGAAAGTGCGATTTTCTCCTACAAATGTGATAACTTTTATAATAAGGAAGCTGAAGGCGGAATAATTTATAATGATCCCCAACTGGAAATAGACTGGATACTGCCTGATTCTGAATACATTATTTCTGAAAAAGACCTACTTTTGCCAAAACTACAGAACGCTCAATTATGACGAATGTTTTGGTTACGGGAGCTGATGGCCAGCTTTCGAGCTGCCTGGAAGATATTTCTCTCTCTTATCCTGACCTGAAATTTGTCTACAAGACCATTGATCAGCTTGATATTACCAGTCCGGAACAAATTAAGCAATCCTTTGCTGAAAGGGATTATTCATATTGCGTGAATTGTGCCGCATATACGGCCGTTGACCAGGCCGAGGCAAATACCGAAATGGCGTTTAAGGTAAACGCAGCAGGCGCTGCTTTTTTATCGGAGCAATGTAAAAAATCAGGAACGGTTTTAATTCAAATTTCAACAGACTTTGTATTCGACGGGAATCAAGATCAACCATACCAGGAATCTGATTACCCTAATCCATTGGGTGTGTACGGAAGCAGCAAACTCCAGGGGGAGATTGAGGTCATGGACATCATGGATCGTTATTACATAATCAGGACATCATGGCTTTACTCGGAACATGGCCATAATTTCATGAAAACGATGCTTCGACTGGCTTCGGAGATGGATACACTGAGCATAGTTAATGATCAGATAGGAACTCCAACTTATGCCGGAGACCTGGCAAAAGCCATCATTCAAATTATAAAAAGCAACAAGGACCAATTTGGGATATACCATTTCAGCAATTATGGAGAAACCTCATGGTTTGAATTTGCCAAAACAATATTCAAAACTTCAGGGATTAAAATCACAGTGGACCCAATTGTTTCTGAAGAATATAAAACAGCAGCTCAAAGGCCGGCTTATAGTGTATTGAACACCAATAAGATAAAAAAAACATTTCCGGAAATAGAGATAAAACCATGGCAGGACAGTCTTGTTCACGCACTAATCAATGTACAAATGAATACCAATTTACAGACAGCAATCAAAGCCTCCATCGAGGCGGGAAAGGCGATAATGGAGGTTTATAACAGCGAATTCGCGATCGAATACAAGGATGACAAATCACCGCTTACACTGGCCGATAAGAACGCCAATGATATCATTAACAAACATCTTCAGGATACTCCCATTCCCGTCATAAGCGAAGAGAATAAACAGATCGATTTCAGCAACCGGAAATCATGGAATACATGTTGGGTTGTTGATCCGGTTGACGGAACTAAGGAATTCATTAAAAGGAACGGTGAGTTTACGGTGAACATAGCACTGGTTGAGGAAGGAAAACCCCATTTGGGAGTCATTTATGTGCCCGCGACCAAGGTGCTTTACTATGCCAATACAGTTGATAATACGGCCTTTAAGGTCAAATTAGATGATCATGAAGCCGATTTGAGTTTTATAATTAAGAACAGCTCACCCCTTAAACCCAAGGAAAAAAATCAACTGACCCAGGTAGTAGGAAGCCGCTCTCACATGAATGAAGAAACCCAGCAGTTTATTAAAGAACTGGAGTCGAAAGGAGAGCAAGTTGAAATTGTTAGTAAGGGAAGCTCATTAAAGTTTTGTCTCGTTGCCGAGGGCCAGGCAGATGTTTACCCAAGGTTTGCACCTACCATGGAATGGGATACTGCTGCGGGCCAGGCCATTTGTAATGCAGTGGGAATAGAGGTGATCAACCAGGAAACGAATCAGCCTTTACAATACAATAAGGAGAATTTACTAAATCCCTGGTTTTTGGTAACAAAGCATTAGACCCCTTGTCGAAATTTAAAACCGAATCACATTTTCGCAGCCTTGTAAAAGGAATCTCCTGGCGAATAATTGCTACAGCAGACACCATAATGGTGGTCTTGTTTGTAACTTGTCTAACAGGAAACTGCAGTTTAGAAGATGCCATTAAAATCGGACTTGTTGAATTCCTCATCAAGCTTGCCATCTATTATGTGCATGAAAGGATTTGGCAAAGAGCATACAGCGATGGCGTGGTCACCAAGAGAGAGTCGCTGTATAAATCATTAACCTGGCGACTAGTAGCTACTACAACTACTTTTATAATTTCAGGCGCAATTCTCGAACGTTTTGATGAGATCGCGCTATATATTGCCCTTACCGAATTATTCACGAAATTTGTTTTATTCTATATTCATGAGCGGTTATGGCTTAGAATTCCGCTTGGTAAAATTCGAAGGCTATTCGTAAAAAAGCAGCTATAATGGCAAAGAACATCATACGGCACAGCTATAAGGTATCTGTTGATAACAGGCGAGATTTAAATAAACACAATTCCTTCTTGTTATGGTTTACAGGGCTTTCGGGCTCGGGAAAATCCACAATTGCTAACAAAGTTGAGGAGGCACTACATCAACTCGGGATTCATACCTACTCGCTTGATGGAGACAATATCCGGGAAGGGATTAATAGAGATCTTGGATTTGAACCTAAGGATCGCACCGAGAACATCAGGCGAATTGCAGAGGTTGCAAACCTCATGATTGACGCAGGCTTGGTTGTGCTTGCGGCCTTCGTTTCACCCTATAAAAAAGATCGTCATAACATTCGCCATATCGTTAAAGATGTTAACTTTGTCGAAATATATGTCAACACCAGCCTTGAAGAGTGTGAACGGCGGGATGTTAAAGGCTTATATAAGAAAGCCAGGGCAGGTGAGATCAAGAATATGACGGGGATTTCTGCTCCTTATGAGGAACCTGAAAATCCTGATTTAGAGATCAAAACTGAATCGGTAACCATAGAACAGGCTGTTGATATGGTATTGGCTCAGATTAAACCCAAATTATATCATAAATATGAGTAAGTACTATTTAAATTACCTGGATGAACTAGAAAGCGAAGCCATTTATGTGCTTCGTGAAGTTTGGGCCCAATTTCAAAATCCGGTAATTCTATTTTCCGGTGGAAAAGATAGTATAGTTGTCACCCACCTGGCACGTAAAGCCTTTCATCCTTCCCGAATTCCATTTGCCTTGATGCATGTCGATACCGGCCATAATTTCCCGGAAACTATCAAATTTCGTGATGACCTGGTCAGTGAACTTGGAGTTAACCTTATCGTAGGACACGTACAGGATTCAATAGACCAGGGACGCGTATCTGAGGAAAAAGGTAAAAATGCAACCAGGAACGCCCTTCAAATCACAACCCTGCTAGACGCCATTGAGGAGCATAATATCGATTGTGCTATTGGCGGTGGTCGCCGGGATGAAGAAAAAGCCAGGGCCAAAGAACGATTTTTCTCTCATAGAGATGATTTTGGCCAATGGGACCCGAAAAATCAGCGTCCCGAATTGTGGAACCTGTTTAATGGTAAACATTTTGAAGGAGAACATTTTCGGGCATTTCCAATTAGTAATTGGACTGAAATGGATGTTTGGACATACATTCATAGGGAAAAAATAGAAATTCCTTCGTTGTATTATGCTCATGAGCGTGATGTAGTCTGGAGAAACAACTCATGGATTCCTTATTCTGAATATTTGATTCTTGACGAAGGAGAGGAAATTGTAAAAAGAAAAATTCGATTCAGAACTTTAGGAGACATCACTATTACCGGAGGAATAGAATCTGATGCAGATACTGTTGAAAAAATAGCCATGGAAGTATCGGCAATGCGCCAAACCGAAAGAGGCAACCGAACCGACGATAAACGGTCGGAAACGGCAATGGAGGATCGAAAACGCCAGGGTTATTTCTAGCTTACCAAAACTTAACTTAAATCATGTTTGATAATAATCAATTACTTCGTTTTACAACAGCAGGCAGCGTGGACGATGGGAAAAGCACCCTTATCGGACGTTTGCTCTACGACTCTAAATCTATTTTTGAAGATCAACTACA
>JABDPU010000159.1 GCA_013042625.1 Flavobacteriaceae bacterium
TTTGCTCATATATAGCAATCCCTTTACATTGATATCCATCATCTTATCCCAGTCATCGGTGTCACCGTCCTGGATCAGGTCAAATCCATGAGCATTTCCTGCATTATTTATCAAAATATCTATTACCCGAAATTCTTCAGGTAATCCTTTGATTGCTTTTTCAACGGCCTGCTTATCTCTGATATCAAAATTCAAACAATGGACATCGGTTTGATCTTTAAGATCATCCTTTAATTCATCCAGCCGGGATTGTCGTCTTCCACAGAGAATCAAACGAATTCCATGTTTCGCAAATTCATAGGCCGTGGCTTGTCCTATTCCGCTTGTAGCCCCTGTAATTAAAGCTGTTTTTGACATAAATTATTTAAAATGTGTATGTGATTCAGGGCACCTTGCGCCCCATACTTGCTGTCCAAATGGCAAACCAGTCTTCAAGCTCAAGATCGATGCCTAGAGCTTGCTGGGCCCGCGTTAATCGATCCGGGTTTGTTGTCCCTACAACCGGGTGAATTCCAGCAGGATGGTTTAAAATCCAGGCTAAAGCCAATTGGTCTTCATTAGCGTCATACTTTTCCATCATACCTTCCATGATATGATGAATTCGTAAGGTTTGCTCATTCTCTTCTCGAAATAAACCACCTAAAGGGGACCAAGCCATTGGAATCATCTTCTGAACCATCATTTGGTCTAAGGTGCCATCCAGCATTGCTTCGAACTGGGTGACTGAAAATTCTATTTGATTCACCCGAACCGGCAATTCACTCGATAATAGCTCGATCTGAGAAGGAGTAAAATTTGAAACTCCAAAGTCGATAATCTTACCCTCCTGTCCTAATTTTGCGATGGCTTCCATAATCTCCTGTGGTTGCATCAGAGGTGAAGGCCTGTGAAGTAAAAGCAGATCAAGGTAATCGGTATTTAAATGCTTTAATGAAGTCTCAACCGATTGGATGATATATTTCTTTGAATAATCATAATGCTTTACCGTATTCGATCGATTGTCGCAAACGTATTGTATACCACATTTGGAAATCAAATTAATTGATTCCCGGGCGACTGAACTTTTGGCGAATGCCGACCCGAAATCCGCTTCTGAGGTATACCCGCCATAAATATCGGCATGATCAAAAGTATTTATTCCGATTTCAAGACAATGATTCATCAGGGATATCATACCCTCATCATTTAGTTGTTTCCCCCATTTTCCCCAAGTCATGACTCCGGAAATGATTCTTGAATATTTTGGACTTGACATGTGATAAAATTGATCATTAAAATTAGCAAACAAAACCTTAAAAAGCCCGAAAAACACTGGTTTTTTTAACCAATTATTAACAGCGGTGCAACGAATATTTTAACAATTTGCGGTGTTCGATCAACCATGTTATATTCACGCCTTAATTTATAGATAATGATAGAAGAACAACGCACAATTGATATTCAACAGATCAATGAGAAAATTGAACAGGAAAGCTCCTTTGTAGATTTATTGACCCTTGAAATGAACAAGGTCATCATCGGTCAAAAACATATGATTGAAAGATTGCTTATCGGCCTGCTTGGCCAGGGGCATATTCTTCTGGAAGGTGTTCCGGGACTGGCAAAAACACTTGCTATTAACACCCTCTCACAAGCTGTTCATGGCAGTTTTAGCAGAATACAGTTTACACCAGACCTGCTTCCAGCAGATGTGATTGGTACTATGATCTATAATGTTAAACAGAATGATTTCTCCATTAAGAAAGGACCGATTTTCGCCAATTTTATACTCGCAGATGAAATAAACAGGGCGCCTGCCAAAGTTCAGTCTGCACTGCTCGAAGCCATGCAGGAAAAACAAGTTACAATTGGTGACGAAACCTTTATCCTGGATAAACCGTTTCTTGTTATGGCCACTCAAAACCCGATTGAACAAGAGGGAACATACCCTTTACCGGAAGCCCAGGTCGATCGGTTTATGTTGAAGACGGTCATCGATTACCCGGATATGAAGGAGGAACAGCAAATTGTCAGGTCAAACCTAAAATCTGCACAAGAGCAAGTTAATCCGGTTGTGTCGATTAAACAGATCCTCAAAGCTCAGGAGGTCGTGAGAGAAGTATATATGGATGAAAAGATTGAAAACTATATTCTTGATATAGTATTTGCAACACGATATCCCGAGCGATACAAACTGGCCGGGTTACAGCCATTAATATCGTTTGGAGCTTCTCCGCGTGGTAGTATAAATCTGGCTCTGGCTGCTAAATGCTATGCGTTTATCAAACGTCGCGGATATGTTATTCCGGAGGATGTGAGGGCAGTCGTTCATGATGTGCTGCGTCATAGAATTGGAATTACTTATGAAGCTGAAGCAGAAAATGTCACCACTGAAGATATCATTAATAAAATTGTGAATGAAATTGAAGTACCATAGTGCTTCAACTAATCAACTGATTACGTCTTAACCGGATCTAGCATGGACACCAAGGAATTGCTTAAACGCGTCAGGAAGATCGAGATTAAGACCAGGCGTCTGTCCGATCATATCTTTGGAGGAGAATATCATTCCACCTTCAAAGGCCGTGGTATGACCTTCAGTGAAGTCAGGCAATACCAGTTCGGAGATGACGTAAGAACTATAGACTGGAACGTTACTGCCCGTTACAATGAACCCTATGTGAAGGTTTTTGAAGAAGAGCGGGAACTCACCATGATGTTAATGGTTGATGTTTCGGGTTCGGAGTTATTCGGGACAACTAAACGGTTTAAAAAAGAAATCATCACTGAAATTGCGGCCACCCTGGCCTTTTCAGCAACTCAGAACAATGATAAGATCGGGCTGATTCTCTTTACTGATAAGATTGAGCTTTTCATTCCACCAAAAAAAGGGAGGTCACATGTTTTACGCATTATCAGGGAACTCATTGAGTTCGAACCTCAAAGCAGTTATACAGATTTAGGGCAAGCACTGAAATTTCTGTCTAATGTTCAGAAAAAGAAAGCGATCGTGTTTATCATGTCCGATTTTCTGACAGATGAATATAAACACAACCTGAAGATCTCCGCCAGTAAACATGACCTGACCGGAATACGGATTTATGACAGGCACGAATCTGATCTTCCCAATCTTGGAATGGTTCAGATGTTAGATGAAGAAAGTGGAGAGTATCTTTTAGTGAATACAGCGTCTAAGAAAGTAAGACGAAACTATAATCGATATTTCAAGGAAAGAGAAGATTATTTCAGAGATAGTTTTGCCAAATCCGGAGCTGGAACTATTCATTGTCGGGTTGATGAAAGCTATGTCAGGAAATTGCTGGGTTATTTCAAACAAAGAGGTTAATGTTTAAGGCGAATAGAGACATACAAGTATATAGCAGGCTTAAAGTATTGATTTTAAGCATCCTTGTTATTATTCCATCTCTGATGTTTGGTCAGATTGAGTCTGCAGTTGATTCCACTCAAATCAGGATTGGTGAGCAGATCACTTATACCATATCAGTTCAGGCCGACTCAACCGATCTTGTAATCTTCCCAGAAGGACAGACTTTCATGCCACTTGAAGTTATTGAGTTTTATAAAACTGACAGTCTGAAGGAGAACAACCTTATGCAATTGGTCAAACAATATGCGCTCACACAATTTGATTCTGGAAAATATACCATACCACAGCAAAAGGTTCAAATAGGCGAAAAAGTATTTTTCACCGATTCAGTGAAAATTGAGGTCCGCGGAATTGTTGTTGATACCACCAAACAGAAATTATATGACATTAAGCCACTGATAGAAGTAGACCGTTCATATTCAGGCTGGTGGAAGATCTTGCTTCTTATCTGCTTACTCGTTGCCCTGGTTGCAGGTGTGATATATTGGTTTTTCTTACGAAAAAAACCCATGACCGAAGAAGAGAAAATTGCCATTCTGCCTCCATATGAAAGAGCTAAACTGGCGTTGCAAAAACTCGACCAGTCCAATTACCTGCAAAGAAAAGATCTGAAAGGCTATTATTCTGATCTTACCATGATCATCCGGCAATATATTGACGAGAAGGTCTATGACCATGCCCTGGAAAGTACAACCCAGGAATTGGTTGACCGGCTTCAATTGCTAAAAGATGGAAATCAGGTCGATCTTGATTTGAAAACGATTAAGAATATAGAAACCGTTCTTAAACGAGCAGACCTGGTTAAATTTGCTAAATCCCGTCCAGACCAGGAACTTGCGAAATTAGACAGGAGCACGGTGGTTCTCGAAATCGATCATGTTAAGGATGCGCTACCAGAACCAACTGAAGAAGAGAAACTGGAGGATGTGAAATACCTTGAAGAACTGGCTCAAAAAAGAAAACGACGACGAATAATTTGGAGCTCAATGCTTGCCGTATTGGTGGTTATTGGCACCTATGTTG
>JABDPU010000160.1 GCA_013042625.1 Flavobacteriaceae bacterium
GCATCCATTTGCTTGACCATATTCATCACTCTTTCTGTTGCTTCTACTCGACCCTGTGGTAATAATGCAAATTGAGAAACTTTCGCTCCAACAAAAAGCATGGCAGAGGAGTTTTTACAAGTAGCCACACAAGCCCCACATCCTATGCAGGCTGCGGCATCCATGGCTTCATCGGCTGCATGTTTGGAGATTGGTAGAGCATTGGCATCCTGGGTATTCCCGGAAGTATTGACCGAAATAAATCCACCTGCATGCTGAATCCTCTCGAAAGCGCTTCTATCCACCACCAGGTCTTTGATAACCGGAAATGCCTTGGCTCGCCATGGTTCGATGTAAATAGTATCGCCATCCTTAAACTTCCTCATATGAAGCTGGCAGGTCGTTATAGCACGATCCGGGCCATGAGCCTCCCCATTGATATACAATGAACAGGTACCACAAATTCCTTCACGACAGTCGTGATCGAAAGCAACAGGTTCCTCACCTTTATTAATCAGTTGTGTGTTCAAAACATCCAGCATTTCCAGGAAGGACATATCGGGTGATACATCACTGATGGGATAATCTACCATCCTTCCCTTATCCTTTGCGTTCTTTTGGCGCCAGATCTTTAGTGTTAAATTCATAGCTCTGTTTATTTGTAACTTCTTTCTTTAACTTCAATATTCTCATATACAAGGTCTTCCTTGTGAAGAACTGCGTCCTTTGGTTCTCCTTTGAATTCCCAGGCTGCTACATACTGGAATTCCTTTCTCCGTTTAGCTTCTCCTTCTTCGGTTTGATATTCTTCCCTAAAATGGCCTCCTGCTGATTCTTCCCTTTGAAGGGCATCCTTGGCAAACAGCTCACCTAATTCAAGGAAATCAGCTACCCTTAAGGCCTTTGCTAATTCCTCATTGTATTCGTCTGCCGATCCGGGAATCAGAACATCCTTCCAGAATTCAGCTCTCAGTTCCGCAATTTCATCAATGGCCTCCCTGAGGTCCTTTTCATTCCTTGACATTCCACATTTATTCCACATGATCTTTCCAAGTTTCTTGTGGAAATAGTCAACAGCATGCTTGCCATTATTGTTAACCAGCTTATCTATATCGGCTTTCACAGCATTTTCAGCTTCATCAAATTCAGGTGTATCCATTGGAATTGGTCCGGTCCTGATATCATCAGCCAGGAAATCGCCAATCGTATATGGAAGTACGAAGTAGCCGTCTGCAAGACCCTGCATCAGCGCTGATGCTCCCAGCCTGTTAGCTCCATGGTCTGAGAAGTTAGCTTCACCGATACAGTACAATCCAGGAACTGTAGTCATCAGATTATAGTCTACCCAAACACCACCCATCGTATAGTGAACAGCCGGATAAATCATCATTGGTGTTTCATATGGATTTTGATCAACTATCTTTTCATACATCTGGAAAAGATTACCATACTTGGCCTCTACTACTTCTTTACCGAGTTTTCTTACCAGTGTCATGTCATCTTCATTAAGACCTTTGACATGAGCCTGTTCTTTACCGTATCTCTCAATAGCTGCTGCAAAATCAAGAAATACAGCCTCTCCCGTGGCGTTAACTCCGTAACCTGCATCGCATCGCTCCTTGGCCGCTCTTGAAGCCACATCACGAGGCACCAGGTTACCAAAGGCCGGGTATCGCCTTTCAAGGAAATAATCACGATCTTCTTCTTTTATATCTGTCGGCTTCAATGTTCCTTTTCGAACCGCCTCAGCATCTTCCAGTTTCCCGGGAACCCAAATTCTTCCATCATTTCGAAGTGATTCCGACATCAGTGTCAATTTCGACTGGTGATCACCGGAAACCGGGATACATGTCGGGTGGATCTGAGTGAAACATGGATTAGCAAAAAATGCACCTCGTTTATGCATTTTCCAGGCTGCAGTTACATTGCTACCCATGGCGTTTGTTGACAAATAGAAAACATTTCCGTATCCACCACTACCAACAACTACCGCATGAGCAGAATGTCTTTCGATTTCACCGGTCACAAGGTTTCTGGCAATAATACCACGCGCTTTGCCATCTACAATAACCACATCCAGCATTTCATGCCTGTTATACATCTTGATCTTTCCACGTCCAATCTGACGATTCATTGCTGAATAGCATCCGAGTAATAATTGCTGTCCGGTTTGTCCTTTCGCATAAAAAGTACGCGATACCAGTACGCCACCGAACGAACGGTTATCGAGCAATCCGCCATAATCACGAGCGAATGGAACTCCCTGTGCAACACATTGGTCAATGATATTTCCTGATACTTCAGCTAATCGATATACATTCTCTTCGCGAGACCTGTAGTCACCACCTTTTACAGTATCATAAAACAACCTGTATATTGAATCGCCATCGCCCTGGTAGTTTTTTGCGGCGTTAATTCCGCCCTGAGCAGCAATGGAGTGCGCTCGTCTAGGAGAGTCCTGGTAACAGAATGCTTTCACATTATATCCTAATTCGGCAAGTGTTGCTGCCGCCGATCCACCGGCTAATCCTGTGCCAACAACAATTATGTCAATCAATCTTTTGTTCGCAGGGTTAACAAGGTTGATCTTATCTTTATGAGAGGTCCATTTATCTGCTAAAGGACCACTTGGTGTTTTAGAATTTAAAGCCATAATCTTATATTTTAATGAATATGGTTGAAATGATGGTAAAGAGCGATAAATACAAAGCCCAGCGGTACTAAAATCGCGTAGAACTTTCCGAAGACCTTAAGGCCATCAATATATTTATTCCTCGCTCCCATCGATTGAAATGCTGAACCGAAGCCGTGCAGTAAATGCATGGCCAAAAGAACAAATGACAGCACATAGAGCCCCACTCTGACCGGGCTCAGAAACTTCTCCTGAAGTTCATGAAAATACCTGAATTGACCATCGTGAAGCCCAGACCAGTCACCCTCAATAAATTTTGTATTGATTTCCGGAAACCAAAAATCATAGAAGTGTAATCCGAGGAATGCAAGAATCACAAGTCCGCTCCAAATCATATTGCGACTCATCCAACTTGAATTGGCACCTCCATTATTTTTACTATAGTTTACAGCTCTCGCTTTGCGATTTTGAATCTCCAGGATAAATCCCATCACAAAATGATAAACAACCGCGAAAATCAAAATGGGTTGTATCACAAATTGAATCAATGGATTAGTCCCCATAAAATGAGAAATCTCATTGAAGAGGTCAGCACTAAAGACTGAAGTAAAATTGATTGCGAAATGCTGTAAAAGGAAGATCATCAGGAAGATAGCTGAAAGGGCCATTGCAAACTTTCTTCCAATCGAAGAACTAAAAAATCTACTCATTACAGTATCATTATTTTAACAGGTACAAAAATACACCTCTTCACCCTTATAGGCAACATGCGTAAATAGTTAATTCTTATTTAGGATAATTATAAATAATACTATTATTCCACCTTAAGCTCTGTATTTGAAGAGCCAATTGAAATAGAATATGTCCCTTTAGGAAGGTAATATTTACCATTCTGGGCTTTGCTCAATCTAATACTAGAATCTTCCTTCATCAGGGCCTTTGCTCCTGCTTCAGAAATAGTCATATCATATTTGGAATAATTATAACCCTTATCAGCGGCTAACGCCTTTTCAAACAGCACATTCTTTCCGGAGGATAAGACTTGCATTTTCTGACTTGATGCCTTACTGGAATAAAACGCAATAGTTGCAGATGGTGTAAACGCATCGAACCATTTGCTCCAGGAGCGACCCCATTGGCGTGAATGCCGGACCGATTTAACGGGAAATAAGGTGATGTCTTTATTCTCCATTCCCGGATTCATCTTCTGAAGAGCTGCTATATCGGCAACATAAATACTTCTACCATGAGTTCCGAGAAGCAGATGCTTATCCCGTTCCTGAATCACTATATCATGAAAGGCCACGCTCGGCAATCCCTTGCTAAATGCATTCCAACTCGCACCTCGATCAAAGCTCACAAAGGCACCGTTATCGGTTCCAACGTAAAGTAGGTTTTCATTCGCCGGATCCTCTTTAATCACGTTAACCGGTGACATCGGCACGCCATTGCCTATCGATTTCCAGGTCTGGCCCATATTTTCACTAACGTAAATGTATACATTGAAATCATCCCATCGGTACCCGTTTAATGCTGTATAAACCCGATTCTTGTTGTGCGAAGAGGCTACAACTCTTGAAACCCATAAATCCTGAGGCAGGTTGTCTGAAATCCGATTCCAGTTAGCGCCACCATCTTTAGAAACATGGATGTATCCATCATCACTTCCAACATAGATCAATCCGAATTGGAACTCACTTTCACTGATTGTTGTAATGGTTCCATATGCCACATTTCCGGGTTTTCCTCCGGTTGTGAGATCGGGGCTTATCGCTTCCCAATCATCGCCCTGGTTCATCGAGCGCAGTAACTTATTTCCACCGAAATAAACAATGTCCTGGTTGTGAGGCGACAGTAATACTGGTGTTTGCCAGTTAAATCTATAAGGACTTTCACCTAACTCATGCTTGATATTAAAGCGTTGGTTTTCTCCGGTTTCGCGATTAATCCTGAAATAATTACCGAACTGAAATCCGGTATAAACAATATTGGAATTCCTGGAATCGATTTGAACCTGCATACCATCGCCTCCCATAATTGATTCCCATGGATACTGACCATTCTGATGCCAGGATTTATTCTCGCCTGCATTATGAGGTCCAACCCAAACGCCATTATCCTGAAGGCCACCATAAACATTATATGGTTTCTCATTATCCACATTAATCGCATAGAATTGACCCACAGATGGCATATTATTCTTGATCCAGTTTTCACCATCGTCATATGTAATGTTGACTCCACCATCATTTCCGTTTATCAAATGATCGGGGTTCTTCGGATTGATCCAAAGGGCATGATGATCGGCATGGACATTTTCTGCACTGATAGAAGAATAGGTTTTTCCGCCATCTTTTGATTTAAGAATTGGAACGCCATAAATGTAAATATGATCTGAATTTGCCGGAGACACATAGATATGCCCAAAATAGTAGCCATAGCTAAAATAGATGCCATCAAGATAATCATCGTGGGTTTTTGCCCAGCTCTTTCCTCCATCTGCACTTTTATATACCTCAGCTCCTATAACTGGTGTATCAAATAACAAAGAATTGGCATCTTCAAGGAAACGTGCGAGGTCTATAGGTTTCGCTTTCCCTTCCCGCACCATCTGCTTAACCTTGTTTGTGCTATACTTCTCCGGGAACCTGTTCGATTTCAGGAATGCACTTAATTTTTCTGTTTCCAATTTCAGAAAATCGGATGTGCTCATGCTTTTAAAATCATCTTTGCTCAGGCCCTTATTGCTCCCCTGTTTTCCTTTTTCCGAAGGCCTTCTGAATTGATTGTCATGAATAGCATAAACGATATTATCGTCAAAGACCGCCAAACCAATTCTACCAACACCTCTTCCGGTTGGAAATCCACTGTCATCATCGCTTATTTTTGTCCAGGTCTCACCCGAGTCGGTACTCTTATAAATCGCCGAATTATTTCCGCTTCCATCAAAA
Source organism: Flavobacteriaceae bacterium (assembly GCA_013042625.1). GTDB lineage: Bacteria > Bacteroidota > Bacteroidia > Flavobacteriales > Flavobacteriaceae > SHLJ01. Next base: position 5,563 of record JABDPU010000160.1, read on the forward strand.
TTCCAGGCTTTTCTATCCTTTGTCCAGGATGCCGCAAAAAGGGTTGAAAAATTTCCAGGTGCATGCTGAACATCAATGATGCCACTGTTTTCATCTACGAATAAGGTCTGATTCCAGGATTTTCCTCCATCTGTAGTTTTATAGATCCCCCTTTCTTGGTTCGCGGAATATAAATGTCCGGTCACTCCAACAATGACTTCATCAGGGTTTTCAGGATTGATCAGGATTCTTCCAACATGATGTGAATCGGTCAAACCCATGTTCATCCATGTTTTTCCCTGGTCGGTTGATTTAAGAATTCCAATTCCTGCATAGGACGATCGAGAAGAATTGTTTTCACCTGTTCCAACCCAAATCGTACCACTGTTCCAATCGACAGCAATATCTCCGACATTCTGAGTGTGCGCAGAATCTAAAACCGGTTTAAATGTTGTTCCATTATTGTTGGTATGCCAAACACCACCTGAAGCATATCCAACATAGAACTCATTAGGATCCATAGGATTAACGGCGAGGTCTGTCACCCTGCCACTCATAATTGATGGTCCGATATTGTTAAATTCAAGGTTCCTGACCATTGATTTGGAAGTCATTCCTTCCTTTTGGCTGAGCCCTTTCATTACATCAGCGGCTACTGATGAGGCAGGTTGTGCTATTAATAAACTTGAAAAAAGGAATAGGGCAAAAGTGAAGATACTGGCTCGTCTCATTATGGTTAGTTTTTGAAGTTTTGAAGTTAATTAAAGATTACGAAAGAGTCAAAAATCCAGAGTCAATTTCGAAATAAAATTAGGATTATTACATTCTTATCGAATTAACATTTTCTGTCATATATTTCTAGTGAGATTGATTTTCTATTAATGATTTAATATTTATTCTCTACTTTAGATAAACTAACTTTAAATCGTTAAGATAATGGAAGACTACTTGCCTTTAATTATTCAATTGATCAGTGGTGCCGTTGGAGGCAATCTCGCTGGTGCAATAATGAAGAAATTCTCCTTAGGAACGATGTGGAATTCGATTGTTGGTATACTTGGTGGAGGAATTGGAGGAACCGTTCTCGGCATGCTCGGATTGGGCGGGGCAGAAACAGCTGAAGCTGCTGGATCGATGGACCTCGGAAGTATAGTTGGCAGCGTTGCTGGTGGCGGAGTTGGAGGAGGAATAATTCTGGCAATTGTAGGTGC
>JABDPU010000170.1 GCA_013042625.1 Flavobacteriaceae bacterium
TTACATCAGAATTGACGAAGTCCTTGAGATTCAGGTCAACAAATCCGTTAGAAGGATTAGGTGACATACCCCAATTAATGGTCTCACCGATACCTGTTGGGTTCGCTGCAGTCTGTTCAGAAGAGCAACTTACCTCAAATATCCATGGATCATATGAAGAGGATGATTCACAAGAAACAATGAAATCTGTCAATAATTCCAAATATATGGATCCACTACTTGCAACCACTGATACTCCGGTCAAATCGGTAGTACCTGACGGATTACTATAAAGTACAGCACCTGTGTTATCAGTTCCATCATAAATTGTAAGCTGATCGTATGTAACACTTTCAACATCTCCTTGGGAGAAGGACATTGAAACCGGTGATCCATCCGAAGATGAAAACTGCCATCCCTGATCATCAAAGTTAGGATAACAATATGAATAACTTGAAGGTCCGTCTGCGCAATCAATAGTGTTTACCTCATCCGGCGCCGGTGGAAGTGGGTCACCACAACTTATTGTTAAAGTGTAGTCACCGGTAGAAGAACTAAATGAAGAATAGTGTGCAATATAAATATAGTAAGTCACACCTGCCTCAGATTGAAGTTCATAAGATTCAGTTCCTGTACTAAAGGCAGAATCTACACAAGCAATATTGGTAAGAGCGGGACACTCTCCTGATGATATTGCCATTTCAATATCATATCCATCGGTTGTTGCCTCAATGATATAAAGACTACCATCACCTTCAAACTTATACCATTTTCCATAATCACTCATCGAACATGTAGAATCAAAATCAACACCTTCAACACCAACTGTTGATCCATTTATCGATACATCACATGCCACTTCTTCGGCACTCTCACATGGAGGCACTGGAGGCTCTGTACAAGTAATATCAAGTTGATAATCACCTGCATTTTCGGAGAAGCCGGTTACATAAATGTAATATGAGGTTCCTGCTACTGTAGAGAATTCAATTTCAGAGCGGAATCCGGAACCGCAGGCGCTGAAATTGTCATCATTTCCTCCAACGCAGGTCAATTCGTCACAGGACCCTGAGAAGATACCTATTTTAGTATCAAAGCCTGAGTTACAAAGGCTTGCAGTAACATCATCACCTGTTCCTTCCAATACATACCATACACCAGGTGCAGTATCAAGTGAGGTTCCGCAGCTATCCAGATCATTAACAGATCCATCGTTGGTATTTCCGGTTGCAGACTGACCACATGCTATAGGTATTGCCAATTCACAAGGGTTTTGCTGAGTTGTAAAACTAATACCTTCGCAACCTTCAGCTGGTCCGTTAGAATTGTATGGAGTAACAGTAACATAATATGTTGTCAGGTAATCTAGAGTACCCGGATCATAAGAAGTTGACAATCCTACATCTACATTATCAGCAATCTCTGTTCCACCCATAGTTGTTCCAACAGAGATGTAATATCCTTCATCATATCCTGAAGAAGCCGACCATGAAATATCTTCATTAATACCGACATCAATCGCTCCATCAGCAGGTGTTATAACCACATCACAACCTGGAGGCGTATCACATGACAGGCTATCACAGGCTCCAAGGGTATCCCCATGGTCCAAATGCGCCTGAACGGCGGATGGTGCAATACAAAGCGTATTTTGGCTTCCATCACTTGAGTGATGACATATTAATACTTTTCCATTTGTCATGCTATTTCCGCAGGATACATCAACAGCAACCACGGTTGTAGAATCATTAATCACCTCACCTGCATCGTCTGTTATTGTCACCGAATAAATGGTAGTTTCACTCGGACAGACTTCAATAGAAGCCTCGGTTTCACCGGTGCTCCATTCAAAGGTATACGGAGGTGTACCATAGGCCGCTTCGGCCGTTAAAGTAGCACAGGACTCAGGTTCGTACCCTACATAAACAGTATTACAGTCTTCGGTGATTTCACCTTGTAAAGCACAAGTGATGCTCAAAGTATAAGGACCAAACCTTGGGCCTGAGAAGCTACTGAAAAATCCAGTTACATAGATATAATAATCGACACCAGGGTCGGACATGAAACTGACCTCCGAGGTAAGCCCGGGTCCACCGTCGTCATTACCATCAATACATACAAGACTGCCACAACTTCCAGAAAAGACGAACAATTTGGTATCGAAATCTGAGTCGGCTGTACTGGCTGTAATATCAATCATATCACCAGTTCCGTTAAATACATACCAGACACCTGGAGATGCAGTTTCAGATGTACCACAGAATGGAAGTGTATCATCTCCGGTGGCCAAAGTTGTATCTCCGGTAACAACATCCCCGCAGGAAATGGGTATGGCATCATCGCAAACGTCATTGTCAGGCACCTCCGGTGGGGCTGTACAGCTGACATTCAGGAGAAAACTTCCTGTATTCGAACTAAAGCCGTGAACCAGGATATAGTAAGAGGTTCCTGCTTCGGTTGAAAACTCAACCTCCGACTGTAAACTACAGGAATCATCATTTCCCCCGACGCAGCTTAGATTTCCGCAATCACCTGAGAATACCGATATCTTGGTATCGTAGCCTGATCCACATAAGCTTGCGGTTACAGTACTGCCATCTCCATCCAGCTTATACCAAACTCCGGGTGCTGTGTTAGATGTTCCACAGAAACCCACATCATCAAATGAGGCACCGACGGTGGTTCCACCTTTTTCCGTACCACATTCAATCGATTCTGCACCAGCACATTCATCATTAGGTGGCTGGGCATAAATTGTAAAGGACGTCAGCATCAAAACAAGCAAAAGCCCTCTAAAATGTAATTTTGCATTCATAATAAATTATAGTTGATTAAAAAGTTACAAATTCACATATTTGAGGCCCATGAAGCGAGGTTAAAAGGGGCGCCGAAGTAGGAAATATTTCTTTAAGAATACGCTGAATTGAAGTACCTAAATATAGAGATAAATGTTAATTATTTAAAATTTTGTTAACAAAAAAAGGTGACGAAAATTCGCCACCTCATATCTATTTTAAAATCAGATAATTAAACCTAAAACATTTCCCTTCCTGCAAAGTGAAATGCACCTTCAATTGCTGCATTTTCGTCACTATCACTACCATGAACAGCATTTTCACCTATTGAGGCTGCATATAGCTTTCTGATTGTGCCTTCGGCTGCTTCCGCTGGATTTGTTGCACCGATGAGAGTTCTGAAATCCTCTACGGCGTTTTCTTTTTCTAATATAGCCGCAACAATCGGTCCGCGGGTCATATATTCAACCAACTCACCAAAAAACGGTCGATCCTTGTGAATCGCATAAAATGCCTTGGCATCATCTGTGGTCATCTGAGTTAATTTCATCGCTACAACCCGGAAACCGGCTGAAGTGATTTTTCCTAAAATTGCACCGATGTGGCCCTTTTCTACGGCATCCGGTTTAAGCATGGTAAAAGTTCTGTTTGTTGCCATGTGATAGTTTTAAATTGGCTGCAAAAATAACCATTTAGTTCCGAAAAACAAGGCTTGCCATCTTTAAAAAATTGTATCTTCGCTCTCTATGAATCAATCGGAAATCGATCAATTAAAATCTTTATTAACGGAACCTGTTAATGCTGTAATTGTTCCACATAAAAACCCCGATGGTGATGCCATGGGGTCTTGCCTGGGATTAAGCCATTATCTTAAGGCTCATGGGCATAACGCGGTTGTTATTGCACCCAACGATTATCCACAATTCCTGAAATGGATACCTGGAAATGACGAGGTTGTCATTTTTGAATATAATCGGATGAAGGCTTTAGAGATCATGGAGGAGGCCGATCTTATTTTTACTCTTGATTTCAATGACCTTGCACGTACAGGAGAAATGGAAAATGCACTTAAGGAGTCTTCAAAAACGATGGTCATGATCGATCACCATCAGCAACCGAAGGATTATGCCAAATTCGTCTATTCCGATCCCGAGATATGCTCAACCAGTCAGATGATCTATCATTTTCTGGAAAAATTAGATGATGTCAGTAGTATTTCTCCCCAGATCGCTACTTGTCTTTATGTTGGAATCATGACTGACACAGGGTCATTTAGATTTGCATCAACCACAAGTACAACGCATCGAGTCATAGCCGATTTAATAGATAAGGGAGCAAATAATTCAGAAATTCATATCAACGTCTATGACAATCAGTCCTTCAACAGGTTGCAGTTACTGGGACAAGCACTTAATAATCTTAAAGTAATTCCTGAATACCATACTGCATACATAATACTGTCTCAGGATGAGCTAAACCGTTATCAATTTAAAAAAGGAGATACCGAAGGTGTAGTTAATTATGCTTTGTCGGTTCAAGGCGTGAAATTCGCATTGATCTTTATCGAACATCGTCAGGAGGGCATCGTAAAAATATCCTTACGCTCTAAATGTGGTTTTGATGTGAACCAGTTCGCACGAAATCACTTCAATGGTGGCGGCCATATTAATGCCGCCGGAGGAAGAAGCAACAAGTCTCTGGAACAGACGATTGAAGATTTTATTACTATATTGCCAAAATATAAGAATGACCTCAAATCATGAAAAACCTAATTCCCTGTATTGCTATCCTGTTATTTTTCGGGTGTAAATCGCCGGAGGCCCGTTATCCCGTGTCTCACAAATCAGGATCATTCATAAAAGCCTCTGCCGAGCGCAACAAGCAACTGAACAAGCAGGAGCAAGAACATATCAACACTATAATGGCTGAGCAACCCGATATCGAGTTCATCGCATCGGAAAACGGCTTTTGGTACTATTATAATACCAGGATTGACGAGGATACGATTAAGCCAAAGTATGGCGATGTCGTCAATTACAATTATAATATCAAAGATTTAAGCGGACAAACCATTTATTCCCAAAAAGAAATGGATACCCTTAATTATACCATAGACCAGGAAGAACTTTTTATGGGACTAAGGGAAGGCCTTAAACTTATGAAGGCCGGTGAAACGGTAACTTTCTATTTCCCGTCTCAAATAGCATATGGTTATTATGGTGACGAAAACAGAATCGGCACTAACATTCCTCTAGTCTGTAAGGTGACCGTCAACTCCATATATCGAAAAGAAAACAATAAATAAAATACTATGAAGTCAATAAGTCAATCGATTTTCTTGATCACTGCTTTATTGTTGTTTACTGCAGTTTCTTGTGATCAACCTAAATACCCTGATCTTGGTGACGGACTTTTTGCAGAGATCGTTACAAACAAAGGTACGATGATAGGTAAGTTAACCTATGAAAAAACACCGGTTACAGTAGCCAATTTCGTAGCTCTCGCTGAGGGTAATCATCCCCAGATGAGTGATGAGTTTAAAGGTAAGAACTTCTTTAAAGGACTTATATTCCACAGGGTGATGGATGATTTTATGATTCAGGGCGGATGTCCCAATGGTAATGGAAGGGGAAATGCCGGATATCGTTTCGGAGAAGAATTTGATGAAAGTCTGAAACATGATAAGCCCGGAATTTTATCAATGGCCAATGGAGGACCGAATTCAACAGGAAGTCAGTTTTTTATAACTGAAAAGGCTACCCCCTGGCTCGATGGTATTCATTCTGTTTTTGGTGAACTAGTCATGGGAATAGACATACAGGACTCTATTTCAAATGTGGAAGTTGGAAATGGAAATAAACCGGTTGAAGATGTTATCATCGAAGATTTGGTGATCATCAGACAGGGATTTGATGCCAGAAAATTTGATGCTCCTAAAACCTGGGAAACAGAACTTCCCACTCTTGCTGATAAGCGAAAAGCCTATGAGGATGCACAAAAAGCCAAAGCCGAAGCCGAACGTCAAATGGCAGCAGAAAAAGCGCAAGAGGCAGCTACAGAAGTTGATGCCCTGCTTAAAGAATATGAGGGAAAGGGTACAAAAACGAGCTCGGGAATTACATACTACCAGATCGAGGCCGGCGAGGGTGAAAAACCTCAACAAGGTGATCGGATTAAGGTTAACTACGATGGTTATTTCCCTGGAGGAATGCTTTTCGGTTCCAGTTCAAAAGAACTTGAAAAAGTATTTGGTATCTACAGTCAGAATAAGGAGCAACGCGGTTTTTATGGAGAACTAACTATGACACTTAGTCCTGAGGCCCGTATGATTCAAGGCTTCAAAGAAGCTGTAGGTATGATGAATATCGGCGATAAATATTATTTCAATATCCCATCTCATCTCGCCTGGGGAGAACAAGGTTCTCCTCCAACTATCCCGCCGAATGCAGATGTGATCTATATCATTCAAATGCTATCGAAAGTAGAATAGAGAATAGTAAAAGCAGCCGGATAGCTGCTTTTTTTTATGCCTTAGGTATTTCGCTAAGAATAGCTTTTACAAAAGTCCAGAATTTTTCTACTGACGAAATCTGTGCACGTTCATCTGGTGAATGCGCTCCTAGAATATTTGGTCCGAAACTAATCATATCCATGCCAGGATAGTTAGTTCCTAAAATACCACATTCTAATCCGGCGTGACAAGCAGCCACATGTGGTGCCTCTCCATTGAGCTTCTCATAGAGGTCGACCATGACCTTCAAAATAGCTGAATCCATATTTGGAGTCCATCCCGGATAATCTCCGGTAAATTCCACATCGCACCCGGCCAGTTCAAAGGTGGCCTTGAGTTTATGAGCAAGATCCATTTTAGACGATTCGATTGAAGAGCGGGTTAAGCAGCTTATTTTGATCTGTCCGTGCTGAACAATAACACGAGCAATATTATTACTGGTCTCTACGAGTTCAGGAATATCAGGACTCATTCTATACACACCATTATGGGCGGCATATAAAGCTTTTATCAGGCCTTCCTGGGTTGAAACTACCATGACCTTTTCTGCCGGGACCATGCGGGTAATTTCAATCACAAGGTCTGGTTCCATGGTTTTCAACTCGGCCTTGATCTCATAGACACGATTGTCGAAATCAGCCCTGAATTTTTCAACATGATCATCTTCAACAATTATCTGTGCCATGCTTTCCCTCGGAATGGCATTTCGCAGGCCTCCCCCATCAATTTCTGCTATTCTCAATCCGTATTGTGAATGGCAATGATAAAGCAGCCTGTTCATGATCTTGTTGGCGTTACCCATGCCTTTATGAATATCCATTCCACTATGTCCGCCCTGAAGTCCCTTAATGGTTATTTTAAAACCGATAGAATATTCGGGAGTGGGTTCTTCAATATAAAAGCGTCTGGCTGTTACATCAATTCCTCCGGCACAGCCTACTCCTATCTCATCATCTTCCTCGGTATCAAGATTCAACAGAATTTCACCTTCCAGGATACCACCTTCAAGTCCTTTTGCACCGGTCATCCCGGTTTCTTCATCAATAGTAAACAAAGCCTCTATTGGCGGATGAGGAATGGAATCACTCTCCAAAATAGCCATTATGGTTGCTACTCCTAATCCATTATCAGCTCCCAGAGTGGTTCCCCTTGCTTTTACCCAATCACCGTCAATAAACATGTCTATCCCCTGATTATCAAAGTCGAAATCGGTATCTGAATTTTTCTGATGCACCATATCAAGATGAGACTGAAGCACTACCTTTTTCCGATCTTCCATTCCCGGAGTTGCCGGTTTACGGATGATGACATTATCAACTTTGTCAGTAAATGATTCCAGTCCGAGCCGCTTACCAAAATCCAGCATAAATGCCACGACCCGGTCCTCTTTTTTTGAAGCTCTCGGAACTTCGTTCAAAGCTGTGAAATTAGACCAAACTTCAATAGGGCTTAAACTCTTTATTATCGCACTCATAACGGTATTTTTTTAAGTATTACAAAGGTAGTTAATAGGGTCGAGCAAGTGAAAACAAATATGTATTTTTGATCAGTGCGATCTAAAGCAAAAACCATACTGGCATGGAGCCTTATTCCCCAGATCCTGGTGGTTAAGGGCCTATCTTATTTTCCGAACTTTATTGAGGTGGTTTACAGCAATGGGATCTACCAGTGGATATCTACATTAATGCGATATGTCTTCGGATGGATTCCACTTTCATTTGGAGATATCATCTATACAATTGCAGGTATTTATCTAATCAGATGGGTGATCTTAAACCGTCGGCGATTCATTAAAGAAATTAAGTCGGTACTGCTTGATGTGGTCGCAGCAATTGCCCTATTATACCTGGCATTTAATTTATTATGGGGACTGAATTACTACCGACTTCCATTGCATAAAACCCTTGGATTAGAAGCTGAATATACTACTGAAGAGTTGTTGAATGTGACGGATATCCTCATTGTGAAAGCCAATGATCTTCATGCCCGCATTAATGAGTCGGATACCATAAAAGTGACCGTTCCTTATGGCAAAAGTGAATTGCTTAAAATGAGCACTGAGGGCTTTGAATGGTTGAAATTAAAATATCCATCTCTCGATCCTTCCCCGAGAAGTGTAAAACGGTCGATATACAGTATACCTTTAACCTATATGGGATTTGGTGGCTACCTCAACCCATTTACCAATGAAGCTCAGATCGATGGTATTATTCCTCTGCATAAATACCCGGTAACAGCTTGTCATGAACAAGCCCATCAAATTGGGTATGCAGCCGAAAATGAGGCTAACTTTATCGGTTTCCTGGGCGCTGCTAATAATGAAGATCTTTATTTTCGATACGCGGCCCATATCTTTGCGCTTAAACATTGTTTATACGAAGTGGCACGACGCGATGCTGATATGTTTGAAACGAAAAAAACAATGCTTCGTCCCGGAATCATTAAGAATTATGAAGAAGAGCGATTGTTCTGGATGTCTTATCAAAATCCACTGGAACCCATATTCAAAGAAACCTTCAATACCTTCCTAAAAGCCAATAGCCAGGCCGATGGGATTAAAAGCTATAGCTATGTTGTAGCATTACTTGTGAATTACTACAAATCTGAAGTTGATAACAAAACGTTAAATTAATCTTAAGGTCAAAATTCACCGACTTCGAAAATGTATCTTTAGGCTTCAATTTTCTAACCATTTAATATGAATAAAGTATTTCTCCTATTGGTGATGTTACTGTCAGTTTCCCATGTTATTGCGCAGGAACATTTCCCAAAAAACGACGGCATTAAGTCAGAGAACACAAACTACACTGCACTCACCAATGCCAAAATTCATGTCACTCCCACTCAAACCATTGAAAACGGAACCCTTCTGATTAAAGACGGGAAGGTGGTCAATGCAGGTGCTTCAGTAAGCATACCTGCTAATGCGGTTGTGATTGACCTTAACGGAAAAAATGTCTACCCATCTTTTATCGATATTTATTCCGGTTTCGGCATTGAAAAACCAAAACGTCAAGGCGGTGGCCGATCACCACAATATGATCCATCACGTGAAGGATATTACTGGAATGATCACATTATGCCAGAGCAAAATGCAACTGAGCATTTTAAGTATAATGCCAAATCGGCCGGCGAACTGAGGAAAGCGGGCTTTGGAGTGGTGAACACTCATATGCAGGATGGCATTATCAGAGGAACCGGAGCATTAATTGCACTAACCGATTCAGGAGGCGATGCATCCAGGATTATGGACCCGAGTTCTGCACAATATAATTCCTTTAGCAAAAGCGTGCGTTCAAGGCAGTCTTATCCGGGTAGTATTATGGGATCGATGGCCCTGCTCAGACAGGTAGCCAGCGATGCCGACTGGTATTCCAAAGGCATGTCGAAAACCACAGATCGATCGCTGGAAGCATTCAATGAAAATAAAGGCCATGTACAGATCTTTGACGCAGGAAGCAGGGCCAATGTGGTCAGAGCTGATATGGTTGGTGACGATTCGGGCATACAATATGTTATCCTCGGCGGCGGCGATGAGTACGAAAGAATTCAGGATATAAAGAAGACCAATGCAACCCTGATAATTCCATTAGATTTTCCAAAGGCCTATGACGTGGAAAACACTTTCCTGGCGAGTACCATGGAACTGGAGACCCTTTTAGAATGGAATCAGCGTCCATCAAATCCGAAGGTATTGGCAGAAAACAATATTAAATTCGTCCTTACTACACACGATCTGAAGAAACCTGGTGAATTGATGTCTAATGTAAAGAAGGCCATCAAATACGGACTGGATAAAACCAAAGCACTTGAGGCCCTTACTACGATGCCTGCGAGTATACTTGGGAAATCAGATGAAATCGGGTCTTTGAAAAACGGTGCCTATGCAAATTTCCTGATCACTTCCGGAGAATTGTTTGATAACGGGACCACCATTTATGAAAACTGGGTCAGAGGTAACCGACATATTATGGAGCCTATGAATGTGAAGGATATTCGAGGCGATTATAGATTTATGATCGGGAATACCGGTTATGACCTTAATATTTCAGGGACGGTTTCTAAAGTAAAATCAAAGGTCACCAGCAATGAAAAGGAATTGGGATCGAAGATGAGTTATAAGAATGACTGGGTACAATTAACCGTAAAGACTGCTGATTCAGTGAAAAATGAGTTTATTCGCATGGCCTCCATGGTAGGCAAAGGCGATAATCTTGAAGGAAAGGCTACCATGCCTAACGGTAATGAAGTTTCATTTATGGCTGTTAAAAAACCGAAAGAGGGTGATGGCGATGGAGCGAAAAAAGGTAATGGCAGCGGCCCAGGTAAAAAAGGTGACAGTCCGAATGTAATCCCTGTTTCTTATCCAAATGGTGCATATGGTTTCTACCAGATGCCAAAACAGGAGACGCTCCTGTTTAAAAATGCAACGGTCTGGACCAATGAATCGGATGGAATACTGGAAAATACAGATGTTCTAATCAAGGATGGGAAGATTTCCAAAGTCGGACAAAACCTTAGCGATCGAAATGCCGAGGTGATCGATGCAACAGGGAAACACATCACAGCTGGAATCATCGATGAACATTCACATATTGCGGCTTCAAGTGTTAATGAGGGCGGACATAATTCTTCTGCGGAAGTAACCATAGAAGATGCAATTGATCCTGAAGATGTCGATATCTACAGAAATCTTGCAGGAGGTGTAACTTCCATGCAGATCCTTCATGGATCGGCTAACCCGATTGGAGGACGTTCAGCCATTATCAAATTAAAATGGGGAGAATCGGCAGAAAACCTGATCAATAAGAATGCACCTAAGTTTATCAAGTTCGCATTGGGTGAAAATGTAAAGCAATCGAACTGGCAAAGTTTTAATAGGTTTCCGCAATCGAGAATGGGAGTTGAACAACTCTATGTTGATTACTTCAGCAGGGCAAAAGCCTATGACGAAGCCAAGAAAAGTGGCAAGCCATACCGAAAGGATATAGAAATGGAAGTTCTTGCTGAGATTATTAATAAGGAACGTTTTATCAGTTGCCACTCCTATGTACAAAGCGAGATCAATATGCTGATGAAGGTAGCCGATCAATTTAATTTCAACATTAATACGTTTACTCATATTCTGGAAGGTTATAAGGTAGCCGATAAGATGGCCGAACATGGTGTGGGAGGTTCAACCTTCTCCGATTGGTGGGCTTATAAGTTCGAGGTAAATGATGCCATCCCTCAAAATGCCGCTATTATGCATAATGCAGGAGTAGTAACTGCCATTAACAGTGATGACGGTGAAATGTCAAGGCGTTTAAATCAGGAAGCAGCCAAATCGGTTAAATACGGTGGTGTTTCAGAAGAAGATGCCTGGAAATTTGTGACTCTGAATCCTGCGAAACTCTT
>JABDPU010000173.1 GCA_013042625.1 Flavobacteriaceae bacterium
GATAGAACTGAATACAGCCAAATTAGGATGTCCCGATTTAGATTTTGTCCCGATAAGGTTGGCTGATTTATAGCCGGACACGCTGTTTATCAGATTTATTCTGAAAACATACGGCATCTTATCTACATCCTTACGGTCAAAATGGATCATGAGAATTGGTTAAAGTTTTTAATCTTTACGTCTTGTGCTTTCAGATCAAACATCAGGTTATAAAGTCCGAAGAACGTCCTGTTGATATAGATAAAATGCTTAGATCCTCTATTGCCATTCATGTTTCTCAACTCGGTACTCTTCGAGTATCTTTCGCCCAGTTCTCCGACCTGCCTGAAGAAATCCGGATTGGAAAAATCGAATGTTTCATTGTGAAAAGGCTGGGTAAACAAACTCAACATATCATAGAACATATCTGAAAAAAACTTGATTTCTTCCGGGCTGTCATCCTCTCTTAAAATTTCCAGCTCATACATTTTGTTTCGGAAGCATTCCGGATTCTCTATGCATTCTTTTTCTGCCAGTTCAAAATAAGGGACATAAAATTGTTCTGGAATCGATTTCATACACCCGAAATCCAGGACCACTAATTGATTGTCTGGTGAGACAAGAAAATTCCCAGGATGCGGATCGGCATGTACCTTCTTGAGGACATGAATTTGATACATATAAAAATCCCACAGGGCTTGCCCTAGTTTATTCGACAATTCCTGATTGGTGTTTCGACCGGTAAATTCCGACAAATGCTCACCATGCATCCAGTCCATGGAAATAATACGTTCGGAGGAATATTCAGGATAGTACTCGGGAAAACTAAGATTAGGAATATGAGAACATGCCCTGGCAATAGCCTGGCTTTGTTCCACCTCGAGAATGTAATTGGTTTCCTCTACAAGTTTATCTTCTACCTCCTTGAAGTATTTATCTGAGTCCTTACCTTTAATGTTAAACATCCTGATTGCAATTGGCTTTACTAAAGCAAGGTCGGACGCAATACTTTCGGCAACACCCGGATATTGGATTTTCACAGCAAGTTTTTTCCCATCTTTTTCTGCCTTATGAACCTGACCAATACTGGCCGCGTTTACAGAATTGACCTCAAATTGGTCAAAGATTTCTTTCGGGTGTTTGCCAAAGTATTTTTTAAATGTTTTAATAACAAGAGGAGCCGACAATGGAGGCACAGAAAACTGGGCCAATGAGAATTTTTCAACATAGGCTTGTGGCAAAATACTCTTTTCCATGCTTAACATTTGAGCGACTTTCAAAGCGCTACCTTTAAGCTGTTTCAAACCGTTATATATGTCGTCAGCGTTTTTCTGGTTTAATTTATCTTTTGTCTCTGGTTTTGAATTTACCAGTTTTTCACCATAATACTGGAGGTAGTTTACACCCACCTTGGCTCCTGTGGTTACCAGTTTGGATGCTCTTTGAATTTTGGTAGTCGGGATGCGATCGATTGTCTTCATTAATTCATGTGCATTTTTTCCTTTACCAGGAATTTACCCAGATCTATGAGGCTTTTAATGGGCTTGATATCTATAAGATCGAAACTGGTGTTTACTGCCTTTTCAATGAAAATGTCTGTTTTCTCAAAACCTGGTGAGCTGTCTTCCATCCAAAATTTCAGGGTAATAAGAAATTGAATCCAGGCTGTTTCCCTGATCGATCTTTCTTTGATTCTATCAACCTGCTCCTGTTTGATTTCTATGGTTTCGATATCGAGTTCTTCGATAAATTTTCCAAACTCCTTTTTCAGCGGTGCAAGGACTTTCAACTGTTTTAAATTGATTTTTCCATGACCAAGCAGAAATAACACAAAACTTCGGTTCGCGGTTAAATTCTCGAAGAATGTAAAATAGAAACTCAGTAATCGTTGCCTGGCATCAAATGACTGATAGTCTTCGCTGGACTCAAGTGCTTCAGTTGTCGCGTCATACATAATCTTGAACACCTGGTTGTCAAGTGCTTCGAATGAAGAGAAGAAACTGTAAAAATCTGCTTCATCAAAATCGTTTGCTTTTGCAAACGCATAGACAGACTTAGGTTTGTGATCATGCTCCAGGACATAGTCCATATAAAATTTTACAATATCTGATGATTTTATTTTTTTCTTTCGTGCCATATCGGTTTCAGATTTGAAGCAAAAATAGGAATGTTTAATGATATAATAAAAAGATTAAACAATAATTAACATGGGTTTAGAAATAACTATTTGACAACATGTTTAAACTGCAGACTTTTTAAATTTCATTATAATTGTGGAAAATTTCATCAGGATGAAGAAACTCGGATTTTTAAATCGGTATTTGACATTATGGATTTTCCTCGCCATGGCATTAGGTGTTGGGTTGGGATATTTCTTTCCATCGGTTGCAAGTACCATAGACACTTATACCACGGGAACAACTAACATTCCTATTGCAATAGGCCTGATCCTGATGATGTATCCGCCATTGGCAAAAGTCGATTATGCTATGCTGCCACAGGTATTCAGGAATGTCAAGATTTTGTCGCTTTCACTTTTGCTTAATTGGATTATCGGTCCGATTCTCATGTTTGTCCTGGCTATTTTATTTTTACAGGACCATCCTGATTACATGGTCGGATTGATTTTAATCGGACTGGCTCGTTGTATTGCCATGGTATTGGTTTGGAATGACCTGGCGGAAGGAAGCAGTGAATACGGCGCCGGCCTGGTGGCTTTGAATAGTATTTTCCAGGTGTTCGCTTATAGTTTCTATGCCTGGTTATTCATTACCAAATTGCCACCGCTCTTGGGATTTGAGGGCGCCATTGTTGATATTTCCATCATTACAATTGCCGAAAGTGTTTTAATCTATCTCGGTATACCGTTCTTTGCTGGTATCCTCAGTCGGTTCTTGCTGGTTCGCGCGAAAGGAGAAGACTGGTACAAAGAGAAATTTATTCCAACCATTTCTCCAATAACATTGATTGCCTTATTGTTTACCATTGTCCTTATGTTCTCACTGAAAGGTGAGCTTATAGTTGAGATTCCTTATGATGTGGTATTAATTGCCATACCTTTGCTGATCTATTTCGCTATTATGTCCCTGATCGGATTTTTTCTTTCGAAGGCTATGGGAGCAGATTACAACAAAAATGCAGCCATCTCATTCACCGCTGCGGGGAATAATTTTGAATTGGCCATTGCGGTCTCCATCGCGGTATTCGGATTGAATTCAGGCCAGGCCTTCACCGGTGTGATCGGTCCGCTGGTTGAAGTGCCGGCATTGATACTCCTGGTCAGGGTGTCATTCTGGCTGAGAAAACGATATTACAACAAGGTTAGGGCATGATTTATTTAAGGATTCATTAACAATTAATGGCCTGTCTAATATTTACCTTTAACAACAAATTCAAAAATCAACATTAATACTATTCCAAAATGAAAAAATTAATTGTTCTTTTTATGGTGTTTGCCCTCAGTTTTACGGTAAATGCCCAGATAGAAACTCCGGCACCCAGTCCATTTCAAAAGGTAGAACAGGTAGTTGGATTAACTGATGTAACCCTTGAATATTCGCGTCCTGCTATGCGTGGACGAGTTATTTTCGGGAATCTTGTTCCCTACGGAAAGGTTTGGAGAACAGGAGCAAATACACGAACGAAAATCACTTTTAGCGACGATGTTAAGGTAGGTGATGGTGAACTCAAGGCAGGAAGCTACGGTATCCTTACCGTTCCTCAGGCTGATAGCTGGGATGTGATCTTTTACACAGAAGCCGATGGCGGTGGCGCTCCAAGTGAACTGGATGAAAGTAAAGTAGCAGCCAGAATTCGCGCAACGGTTCAGGAGATGCCAATGGATATCCAATCCTTTACAATTACCTTCGATGATCTGACTAGCTCATCGGCAGTGATCGGGTTCCTATGGGAAAAATCCTATGTAGGTGTGAAGTTTGAAGTACCAACAGATAATAAAGTGTCTGCAGCTATTGATAGAGCGATGAGCGGACCTGGTTCTGGTGAGTATTATGCTGCTGCGGTTTATTACTTGAGCGAAGGTAAAGACATCGCTAAAGCGAAGAAGTGGATGGATAAGGCCATGTCTATGACCGACAATCCAAGATTCTGGCAATTACGCCAGCAGTCATTGATCTATGCTGCAGCTGGTGATAAAAAAGCAGCCATAGAGATCGCCAAGAAATCTCTTGCAGGTGCTGAAGAAGCAGGTAATGCAGATTATATCAAAATGAATAAGGAATCTATTGCAGAGTGGATGCAGTAGTCTAGAATTTTATAACTTACTAAACGCGCACCTTCGGGCTGCGCGTTTTTTTATGTCTCTTTGGAAATGGCCTGGATGATAATAGCGATGGTCATGACCAAAATGCATCCGAAGAAATTCAACCAAAGGAAGGGCATCCAGTCAAACCACCAGCCAATAATCACAATCACCTGGGTGATCAATGCCGCAAAGAATACTGCATTGCCTTTCACCCATTTTATAAAAAACGCCAGGAGGAAAATACCGAGCACATTTCCGTAGAAAATAGATCCGATAATATTAACCAACTGGATTAGATTATCTGCGAGGTGAGCGACACAGGCGATAGCAATTGCCAGAATTCCCCATGCAAGCGTAAACCATTTGCTCATCCTTACCATACCCATGTCACTGATCTCCGATTTACGATTTCTCTTGTAAAGATCCATGGCTGTAGTCGATGCCAGGGCATTTAACTCACTGGCTGTACTAGACATGGCCGCACTTAATATGACAGCCAATAGCAGTCCGATCAAGCCCGTCGGTAAATATTTCAGTATAAAATGAATAAAGACATAGTCCTTATCATTGGTCTCAATCTTCGTATTGGTGTCTTTGGCTACTTTGGCGATCAGATCTTTAGCCTGGTTCCTGATAATTCTTTCCTCGGCATTAGCCGTAGCGATTCTGGATTTGATCTCATCATCGGCTGAAATCATATAAGCGTCTATCAAATCCTGTTTCTCATTGTATATGGCTTCTTTGTCCTTTCTCAATGCTTCATATTCTGAAGACAAACTCGACTCAGCCATGGTTTCTTCTGCAATCGGATTGAAGTTCAGTGGTGAGCTGTTAAACTGAAAGAACACAAACACCATAATTCCCACAAGCAGAATAAAGAACTGCATTGGTACTTTTAACAATCCGTTGAACAGCATTCCCAGCCTCATTTCTCTTACTGAACGTCCCGACAAATATCTTTGAACCTGGCTTTGATCGGTTCCGAAGTAAGACAGCATCAGGAATGTTCCTCCGATGAGGCCACTCCAGATCGTATAACGGTTCTCCAGATCAAATGAGAAATCTAAGACTTCCATCTTGCCACTGGCACCGGCAATATCTAATGCCTTTTTAAAGGTGATACCATCGGGCAGGTAAGATATAATCAGGAAGAATGCGATAAACATCCCTGCAAATATTACGGCCATCTGCTGTTTCTGTGTGATTGAGACGGCTCGTGTTCCACCGGAAACTGTATAGATGATAACCAGTATGCCTATGATTATATTTAAAAGAGTCAGGTTCCAACCCAGCACTGCCGAAAGAATAATTGCGGGTGCAAATATGGTGATTCCGGCTGCCAGTCCTCTTGAAATTAAAAACAGTATGGAGGCAAGGGTCCTGGTTTTCAGGTCGAATCGATTTTCAAGAAACTCGTATGCGGTGTAAACTTTTAAGCGATGATATAATGGAATAAAAACAAGACATATGACGACCATTGCAATGGGCAGGCCAAAATAAAACTGTACGAAACCCATGCCATCATGAAAGGCTTGTCCGGGAGTGGATAGAAAGGTGATGGCACTTGCCTGTGTTGCCATAACCGATAAGCCGATGGTCCACCATTGAGCGCGATTACCGCCCTTCAGATAATCCTGAACGTTTTTACTTCCACGGGTTTTCCAGGTCCCGTACAACACTATAAACAGCAGGGTAATACTAAGAACGATCCAGTCTAAAACCTGCATATCAGGAGAAGGCTTGAGTTATAAAATAAAAAATGATAATATAGGCCAGGTTCAGCAACAGGACCAGGGTGTACATGGGCAGCCATTTCTGCCGAGGTTGGTTAGATTCCATTTTTTAATCGGTCAGTTTTTTATCGAGGTTGATATTGTCTTTACCCAATGACAGCATATTGGTGAACAGGCGATAAGCTCCCGGGACTCCTGCAGGAAACTCCCTGAAGAAACTCAATCCTGTATAGATATAATGTCCTTTGCCATGCTTGGCCACAAGCAAACTTCCTTCCTTTGGTGTTTCTCCCGGATCGTTCATTGATAGGACCGGAGTAAATTCCTCACCCCATTCATCCGGGAAATACAAACCGCGCTCCTGGACCCAGCCATCAAAATCCCTGGCTTCAATCTTGTTAGGGTAATTTAATACGGGGTGATCTGGATTGATGAAGCTCACTGCGGCATTTTCGTCAGTAACCCTATCCCTTGATAATTTCAGGTGATAAGGTGCCAGATTTTCAACCTTTACTCTTCTGCTGGTGTTATACTGAAGAATAAGGTTGCCGCCTTGTTCCACAAAGTCGAAAAGCAGGTCTTGCTTGAATTTCAATTCATCAACAATATTGTAAGCCCTGATTCCAACAACAACAGCATCGAAATTCGAGAGTAATTCAGCATTGATTTCTTTCGGATCTATAGTGATTACATTATACCCGATATGATTCAGGCTTTCGGGAACAACATCACCGACACCTTCTATATACCCGATATTTTGTCCTTTCCTCACAATGTCAAGCCTGACGACCTTGCTTTCGCTGGGAAGTATTACCGACTGGTGCGGGATATGATCATAATCGATTTCTACTAATTCCCGTGTGTAGTATTCGCCATCGATCTCTACCATGGGCGTGATCAGGCCTTCGCTCTGATCCTTGGGAGGAATAATGGTGAACACTATGGTTTCTGAATTCCCTTTTTGAGCGATATTAACTTTTTGCATCCCGGGATGAACGCTCCATCCTTCAGGATAGGCCATGCTAACCGTTCCAACCAGGTCGTTACGCCCAGCTGTTACCACCACCTCAACATCCTGTTGCTGATCACTGTCGAAGATATAGACCTTCTCACTGAGTTTTGCGGTGACCTCAGGAAGAATCTCAAACGGACGGTATAATTCCCCTTCATCAGGTTTAGAATACCTGTAGATAATATCCTTACTGATATCTAATGGTTCACCTGCTATTTCCATTTGGAATATGGCACGAACGGTTCTGGG
>JABDPU010000174.1 GCA_013042625.1 Flavobacteriaceae bacterium
TCCAGATTCTGAGAATTGATAAGCTTGTCGAATTCTTTTTCCTGAAGCTCTTGAACAAGCGAAGCCTTATCAGAAAATCCCATGATAGATTGAGATTGCCCGAATAAGAGTGAAACATTGAGACAGAGTATTACCCCAATTAAAAATATTGATTTAAAAATTCTCATGACTTAGGAAATATGGGTTGGTATCTAACAAATATAGCGAAATCGGTGTCTGAAAGAAAGCCAATCCATTTTATAAATAAAATAAAAAAAACGCCCACAAGGGGCGCTTTCTTTAATTGCATCTATTCATTTTTAATAATGATTCATTTTTATGCTATTAATCCTTAGAGTGCCTCATTTATAATATTCTGAACAACCTCAGGATTGAGCAATGTACTGGTATCTCCAAGATCAGAAGTGTCATTACTGGCAACCTTCCGAAGTATACGTCTCATAATCTTACCGGAACGCGTTTTAGGCAATCCCGGGGTAAACTGGATCTTATCCAATTTGGCAATCGGACCAATACGGTCAGAGATCAGTCGATTGATCTCTTTACGGATATCATCACGATCACGGCCATTCGCCGATACTTTAAGGGTAATAAAACCGTAAAGCGAATTCCCTTTGATATCATGAGGTGCTCCTACAATTGCCGATTCGGCAACTTCCATATGTTCATTGATAGCATCCTCGATTGGTGCAGTACCCAGGTTATGTCCAGACACAATAATAACGTCATCTACACGACCCGTAATACGATAGTATCCTACTTCATCCCGCATGGCACCATCTCCGGTGAAATACATTCCGGGATAGGCAGAGAAATAAGTATCCCTGTATCGTTCATGGTTACCCCAAATGGTTCTTGCCATTGCAGGCCATGGGTACTTGATACATAAATTACCGTCAACCTGGTTTCCTTTGAGTTCATTACCCTCACCGTCCATAAGGGCGGCCTGAATACCAGGAAGTGGCAATGTTGCGAATGTCGGTGTCGTTGGTGTGACATAAGGTATTGGAGAAATCATAATACCGCCTGTTTCTGTCTGCCACCATGTATCGACAATCGGTGATTTTTTCTTACCGATATTATCGTTATACCAATGCCAGGCTTCCTCATTGATTGGTTCACCAACAGAACCAAGGACTTTCAAGGATGACAAATCATACTTGCTTGTGAATTCAAGATCTTCTTTAGCCAATGCCCGGATAGCTGTTGGAGCTGTATAGAACTGATTGACTTTATGCTTTTCAATAATTTCCCAGAAACGACCATAATCAGGATAACTTGGCACACCTTCAAACATAATGGTAGTTGCTCCATTAAGCAATGGTCCGTAGACAATATAAGTATGACCGGTAATCCATCCGATATCGGCGGTACACCAGTACACATCGTCTTCAGTATAATTAAATACGTTCTTAAATGAATATCCTGAGTATACCATATAACCACCACAGGTATGCATCATACCCTTAGGTTTACCAGTTGAACCAGAGGTATAAAGAATGAATAACGGATCTTCTGCATCCATGATCTCCGGAGAGCAATCGGCATAAGCTGCATCAAGAAGAGGCTGAAGCCACTTATCTCTTTTCTTCTTCATCTTGACCTCAGAATTTGTCCTTTTTGCCACCAAAACAGTCTTAACATTAGGGCATTCTTTAAGCGCTTCATCAACAATTCCTTTCAGGTCAGTGATTTTCTTTCCACGATAAGATCCATCTGATGTAATAACCATTTTGGCATCACAGTCATTGATCCTGGTAGCCAGAGCAGTTGCAGAAAAACCTGCAAATACAACTGAGTGGATGGCACCAATCCTGGCACAAGCGAGAACTGCAATTGCCAATTCAGGAATCATCGGTAGATAAAGGCAAACACGATCTCCCTTCTTTACACCTTTATCTTTTAGAACATTTGCAAAAGTGCAAACCCTTTTGTGCAATTGGCTATAGGTGATATATTCGGTTTCTTCTTCCGGATTATTGGGTTCAAAAATAATAGCTGTTTTATCGGCACGAATATGCAGATGGCGATCAAGACAGTTTTCAGTGATGTTTAATTTGGCTCCTTCAAACCACTTAACTTCGGGTTTACTAAAATCCCAGCTAAAAACATTATCCCAATGCTTTCGCCAAACAAAGTGCTCCTCGGCTATTTCCTCCCAGAATAATTCAGGTTCATCAACTGATTTCCGATATACCTGAAAATACTCCTCGAGACTTTTGATGTGATAATTACTCATTTTCGATTATTTTGTAAATGTTTAAATCCTTCTTATTTTATGGACATAATATGCCTTAAAATTCACCACAAATTACGAACCTTTTACGAATTCATTCAATGACAAAAGTCATGCGATTAAAGTTTATTCGATCGTAATCTTTCCTTATAAGCTTTAAATTCTTTAATGACTCTGGGGGCCATAATAATGGTGGCTGTCATGGTGGGAATAGCCATCAGGGCAAAGAAACCATCAATCAGGTTTATCATCAAACTCAATGATGTTGTTGAACCGAGAATGATGCTGGCGATATAGAAATAATTGTACAAATGTTTGTATTTAGCTCCTACGATGTAGGACAAGCATTTGGTGCCATAATATGAATATGAGAATAGAGATGATATACTGAATACCGCGATACAGGCTAATAATAAATAGTTACCATATCCGGGTAATGAGGCTTCAAATGCTGATGCGGTCAGGCTTACACCATTATCATCAGTCGTTTCCCAAACACCGGTAACCAAAATAGTCATCGCCGTTAAAGTACATACGATTAGGGTATCAATGGCTGGCCCGAGCATAGCAACTAATCCTTCGCGAACAGGTTCATCAGTTTTGGCAGCACCATGAGCCAAAGGCGCTGTTCCTATTCCGGCTTCGTTCGAAAATGCTCCTCTTCTTATTCCGAGTAATACCAATGCTCCAAGTACGCCTCCCAGGAATGGGTCCCCGGAATAATTTTCAGCAGCAAAGGCATCAGTAAAGATCAAAGAGAAATAGTGTGGTACCTCTTCGGCATGAATGAATAAAATCATCATAACACTTATAAAATAAAGTACTACCATACTGGGTACTAATCTGGCTGCCGTCTTACTTATTCTTGATATACCACCCAATATGACGACAGAAGTAATAGTTACCAGAATCAAACCGATGACCACGTTCGACTTGAAATCGGCATATATTCCATTCGGCTTAAGGAGAATATCATTGATGGCCTGGGTCAACTGGTTGACATTAAAAACAGGTAGTGCCCCAATCAATCCGCATAAACTAAAGAAAATGGCCAGTGGTTTCCACGACTTGCCCAGTCCTTCCTGGATAAAATACATAGGTCCGCCCTGTAAGACACCTTCACTATCTTTTCCGCGGTACATGATGGCAAGAGTTGAAGTGAAAAATTTGGTCGACATCCCGATTACCGCACTAATCCACATCCAGAAGACGGCACCGGGACCACCTATGGCAATAGCCACGGCTACTCCTGCAATATTACCCATTCCAATAGTTGAAGACAGGGCCGTTGACAAAGCCTGGAAATGACTGATTTGTCCAGGATCATTAGGATCGTCATACTTACCACGCAGTACCTGTATGGCATGACCTATAAACTGAAAGGGCATAAATTGAGAACGAATCAGCAGGTATAGCCCACCACCCACTAGCAAGATTAAAAGTGGTAATCCCCAGACTGCCGAAGCGAAATCGGCAATAAACTGGTCCAGTTTCTCCATTTAAGATTGGTAATTAGAAAGGAAATTTAAGACATTTCTTTCAATACGGGCTTCAATTTCACTAACATCCGCCCGCTGGAAGGATTCTCCGGTAATGTTTTCGTATAGTTCGATATAGCGATCGCTGACCGTTTCGATATATTCATCGCTCATATATGGCACCTCCTGCCCTTCCAGGCCCTGGAAGCCATTACTGATCAACCATTGACGCACAAATTCTTTGGAGAGTTGTTTCTGTTCCTCCCCTTTTTCTTGTCGCTCTTTATATCCTTCTGCATAGAAATAACGCGATGAATCCGGGGTGTGAATCTCATCAATCAGGACAATTTTCCCATCTTTGGTCTTTCCGAATTCATATTTCGTATCCACAAGGATCAATCCGCGTTCTGCTGCCAGTTCCGTTCCCTTTTGAAACAACTTCCTCGTATAATCTTCCAATATCTCATAATCTTCGGGTGAAACCAGTCCGCGTTTCAATATGTCCTCTTTCGAAATATCTTCATCATGATCGCCTTTTTCCGCCTTGGTAGCTGGCGTGATAATCGGTTCAGGAAATTTATCATTGACCTTCATCCCTTCAGGCATAGTAACTCCGCATATCATTCGTTTCCCTAAGTTGTATTCACGGGCAGCATGACCGGAAAGGTAGCCTCGGATCACCATTTCAATTTTAAAGGGATCACAGAGATGACCAACTGCAACATTCGGATCTGGAGTGGCGATTAGCCAGTTTGGGACCATGTCTCGGGTGGCATCCATCATCTTCGTAGCGATCTGATTCAGAATCTGTCCCTTATATGGAATACCCTTGGGCATGACCACATCGAATGCACTTAACCTGTCGGTGGCAATCATAACCAGCAGATCATTTTCAAGATAATATACTTCCCGGACCTTACCTTTATAAACCTTGATTTGACCGGGAAAATTAAAGTTGGTTTTAATTAAGGAATGTAGCATCAGTTGCGATTCTCAATGTTTTTATATGCTGAAATGATTTTTTTAACCAGTTTATGCCTAATCACGTCTTTCTCATCTAAATGAATAATGCCAACGCCCTTGATATCCTTCAGGATAAGCAGAGCCTCCTTTAACCCGGAAATGGTACGTCGTGGTAAATCGATCTGTCCGGGATCTCCGGTAAGAAGAAATTTAGCATTCTTGCCCATTCGGGTCAGGAACATTTTCATTTGTGAATGCGTGGTATTCTGGCCTTCATCTAAAATGACAAAGGCATTGTCAAGCGTTCGCCCTCTCATAAAGGCCAAAGGTGCTATCTGGATAATTCCTTTTTCAATATAATTCATCAATTTTTCACTTGGGATCATATCCCTTAAGGCATCATACAGGGGCTGCATATATGGATCTAACTTTTCCTGAAGATCACCTGGAAGAAATCCAAGGTTCTCCCCTGCTTCAACAGCAGGCCTAGTTAGAATGATACGTTTAACCTCTTTATTCTTAAGGGCCTGAACCGCAAGAGCAACACCGGTATAAGTCTTTCCAGTTCACGCCGGGCCTATGGCAAAAACCATATCATTTTTCCTGATCGATTCCACAAGCCTTCTCTGGTTTGGAGTCCGTGCCTTGATCAGCCGTCCGGAAACACCATGTACAAGAACATCACCACTTGCCTTTGATGTGGTGTATTCCGCACTGTTATTGCTGGTTAAAATTCTCTCGATAATGTTCTCATCCAGAATATTATACTGACTGAAATGATCAAGCAGCATCATAAGCCGCTTATCAAACTCTTCAAGCATTTCTTCATCGCCGTAGGCTTTTATTTTATTCCCGCGGGCGACGATCTTTAATTTTGGAAAGTAGGTTTTAAGAAGCTGGATATTTGCGTTTTGGGTGCCAAAAAAATCTTTGGGAGTAATCTCTTCCAGCTCGACGATCAGTTCATTCAAAAGCTCTAATTTTTATAATATAAATCGTTTCGGATTTATTAGATTTGTGATACTCTCAAAAGTAAACAAATTTAGAGTTTAAGGCTTAAAAAAATATCAACATTTTTGCCGATGGCAATCATCACATTAACGACTGATTTCGGGGAAAAAGACCACTATGCAGGCACTATAAAAGGTGAGATCTATAGCGAGCTTCCCGATGCAAAAATTGTTGATATCTCCCACTCTGTTTCACCTTTTAATATTCCCGAGGCCGCCTATATTATTTCTAATTCCTATAGCAGTTTTCCAAAGGGTACCATTCATGTGATCGGAATCGATTCAGAATTAAACAAGGAAAACAAGCATATTGCCCTAAAACTGGATGATCATTACTTCATTTGTGCTAATAATGGCATAATGAGTATGATTTGCTCTGAAATCGTTCCTGAAAAGATCGTTGAAATCAACATTCATGACAAAATTGAATCCAGTTTTCCGGTACTTGATGTTTTTGTTAAGGTGGCCTGTCACATAGCAAGAGGCGGAACTCTTGAGGTTATAGGTAAAACCATTGATGACATCAAGCCAATAAAGAATCTCATTCCTTTTGTTAATGAAGAAAAAAACCAGATTATCGGCAGTGTGATTTATATCGACAATTATGGGAATGTGGTCTCTAATATCAATAGAAAATTCTTTCAAGCGATTCAAAAAGGACGTTCCTATGAGGTGTATGCCAGATCCTATAAATTCAAAACCATTTTCAATAAATACAGTGATATTGTGAATTTTGACCTTCCTTCTGAAAAGCGGAATGACGAAGGCAAAGGCATGGTGGTATTCAATTCATCGAATTATTTGGAAATCGCTGTCTATAAAGGCAATCCCGACAATGTTGGCAGTGCCTCTTCCCTTATGGGATTACAACTTCTGGATACTATTACCGTTAACTTTATGAAAGATTAATCCCATGCTGATCAGGATAGTAAAAATGAATTTCAAAACGGAAGAAATTGACAACTTTCTGGAGCTGTTCAGCCGATACAAAAACGACATTCGGAAGAGTACAGGATGCTGTGGTTTAGAACTCTACCAGGATATTGATGAACTAAACATGTTTTTTACCTATAGCTTCTGGGAATCACAGCAGGATTTAGAACATTATCGTCAGTCGGAAATTTTTAAAATGGTCTGGCCTAAAACCAAGGCGATGTTTAAAGATAAAGCCGATGCATGGAGTGTCAATAAAATTGTAAGTTTGCCCTAACTATGATTGCTATTCTCAAAAAAGAGATTCGTTCATTTTTTTCTTCCCCGGTTGGGTACCTTGTCATTGGCCTTTTTCTTATCGTTTCAGGTTTATTCCTGTGGGTATTTCAGGGGGATTACAATTTGCTGGATAACGGATTTGCCGATATGTCTGCGTTTTTCTACCTGGCACCCTGGGTATTCTTATTCCTGGTACCTGCGTTGAGTATGCGCAGTATTTCTGAAGAAAAGAAACAGGGAACTATGGAAATGTTACTGACCAAACCTGTTTCAAAAATTCAGATTGTAATCGGAAAATATCTTGGTGTGCTTAGCCTGGTAATACTGGCTATCATACCTACACTTCTCTATGTTTATGCCTTGCACGAGCTTGGAAATCCTGCCGGAAATATCGACCTGGGGAGTACCTTAGGGTCGTATATCGGACTGGTATTTTTGGTTGCGTCCTATGCAGCAATCGGATTGTTTGCCTCTTCATTAACGAACAACCAGATTGTAGCATTCATTATTGGCGTATTTCTGTGTTTTGTTTTTTATAGCGGATTTGATGGGCTTTCGAATATGATCCCAGGTTTCCCCTTGGATCAATTAGGCATGGATCTGCATTACAGAAGTGTCGGACAAGGTGTGATTGACAGTCGGGATGTCATATATTTTCTAAGTATCATTTGTATTTTCCTGGCTCTCACCGCTGCCATGATTTCACCACAGTCCAACTTTAAAAGAAAATATAAAAGCTGGATCGGACTGTTGGTGATTGTTGTCCTTTTAAATGTTCTTTCATCTTCATTTTTTAAGCGATTCGATCTCACTGAAGACAAACGATATACCCTGAACGATGCAACCATCAGTGCACTGAATGATATCGATATGCCGCTGGTTGTTGACATTTTTTTAGAAGGGGAAGGATTTCCTTCTGAATTCAAACGGCTCAAACGGGAAACCAGAATTTTGCTTGACGAATTCGGGACATATAACAACCTCATCAAATTTAATTTTATCAATCCACTTGAGGATCCTGAATTAAGACAGCAGAATATTCAGCAGCTGACCCAACGCGGATTGACTCCCATGCAACTGAGTGTTCAGGAGAGTGGCAGGACTACGCAGGCTGTAATTTTTCCATGGGCATTAGCCAGTTACAACGAAACCACTGTAAAAATTCCCCTGATCAAAAATAAAATCGGGGCGAATCAGACGGAAATGGTGAACAACTCCGTACAAAATATTGAATATGCATTTGCTGACGGGTTCAGTAAGTTGTTATATCCTAAACGCCGTAAAATAGCTGTATTAAAAGGAAACGGACAGCTGCCAAACAGGAATATTGCTGATTTTGTTAGCACCTTGAGGGATTATTATTTCATTGCGCCTTTTACTCTGGATCGGGTAGAACAGGCACCACAGAGGACGTTGGACAGCCTGAGGAATTTTGACCTGATCATTTCGGCTAAACCAACAGAAGCATTCAGCGAAGGCGAAAAACTAGTGCTCGATCAATATATTATGAGCGGTGGTAAAAGCCTGTGGTTGGTTGATGGAGTAGCGATGGATACCGATAGCCTTCTTAACGAACAGGGCAAAGGAATAGCTGTTCCGAATGACCTGAACCTCACCGATTTCTTTTTTAAGTATGGTATCCGGATAAACCCACAACTGGTAAATGACCTCTACTCTGCTCCTATTACCCTGGCAAGTGGTGAAGGGAGCCAGGCTCAATTCAACCAGTTACCCTGGTTTTATTCGCCACTAATAAATACCGAATCCAATCATCCAATAACCAAGAATATCAACCTGGTCAAACTCGATTTTGCCAGTCCGATTGACACCTTGAAAAATCCCCTGGAACAAACCATCCTTATGCAATCATCCTTACTGAGTAAAATCGATGGTATCCCGAAGGAGATCGATTTAGGGATGGCAACTAATGAACCGGATCCTGAGGCCTATAGCAAGGGACCACAGGCAGTTGCGGTTTTGGTAGAAGGAGAATTCACCAGCGTTTATAATAACCGTATAAAACCGATTTCACTTACCGATGTAAAACAGCAGGGAGATTTCACTAAAATGATAATCGTATCCGACGGGAACATTGTTAAAAATGATGTCGGCCGAAACGGCGTTCTTGAGCTGGGCTTCGACAGATGGACTGGAGAACTTTACGGCAATAAGGAATTCCTGCTGAATGCAGTAAATTATCTTCTTGATGACACCGGACTTATAAACATCAGAAGTAAGAATATAACCATGGCCTTTCTCGACCAGCAAAAGGTGGTTGAACAAGGTAATAAATGGAGGATCATCACTATCTTGCTGCCCTTGGTGATCTTGCTGTTTTTCGGTTGGATCTTTCATTGGCTCAGACGAAAAAAGTACAAGGTATAACTGTTGATAAGTTTCTTTTAAAATACAAGTGTATTAGGATATATTTGTAGGTAAGATTTTTTTCAGAAAACGAAATTTAAATTGATGAAATTTATTGTTTCCAGTAGCTATTTATTAAAGGAGTTGCAAGTACTTGGTGGCGTGATTAATAATTCTAACACCCTTCCTATTCTCGATAATTTTCTTTTTGAATTAGACAAATCGAAATTAACGGTTTCGGCAAGTGACCTCGAAACAACCATGTCCTCTACCCTGGATGTTGAAAGTGATTTCAGCGGTAGTGTTGCGATTCCGGCAAGGTTGTTATTGGATACTTTAAAAACCTTTCCTGAACAGCCGTTGACCTTTGTTGTTGAAGGTAATAATACGGTTGAGATCAGTTCGAATTATGGAAAGTATGCCGTGGCATATGCTAATGGAGAAGAATTTCCAAAGGCGGTGGAACTGGAGAACCCTAGTACCACAACGGTGATGGGAGATGTTTTGGCCACTGCGATAAGCAAAACGATTTTTGCTGCTGGAAATGACGATCTGCGTCCGGTTATGAGTGGAGTATTCTTCCAGTTTTCTCCGGAAAGTCTAACCTTTGTTTCCACCGATGCGCATAAACTTGTGAAATACACACGAAGTGATGCTAAAGCAAATGAAGTGGCAGAATTTATCATGCCGAAAAAACCTCTGAACCTTCTCAAGGGAATACTGGCAGGAAGAGAAGACGACGTGATAATCGATTATAATGATTCCAATGCGAAATTCAGTTTTGATAATGTTGAACTGGTTTGTCGATTGATCGACGGGAAGTATCCTAATTATGAAGCAGTAATTCCGAAGGACAACCCAAACAAACTGACTATTGACCGGAACCAATTTCTCAATTCAGTCAAGCGGGTTTCGATTTTTTCCAATAAGACTACGCACCAGGTAAGGTTAAAAATAGCAGGAGCTGAACTTAATATTTCAGCCGAAGACATCGATTACAGCAATAAGGCTGAAGAGCGACTGACCTGTGATTACCAGGGAGATGACATGCAGATTGGATTCAATTCAAGATTTCTTAGTGAGATGATTAATAACCTGAATTCAAATGATGTGCTCCTTGAAATGAGCCTACCGAACCGGGCTGGATTATTAACTCCAAATGATGGTTTAGACGAAGGGGAAAGCATAACTATGCTGGTTATGCCGGTAATGCTGAATAATTAAGAACATCCAAAATAAATGTGCAAAAAACGCTCATGCCAGGCATGAGCGTTTTTTATTATCTCACAAATAAACTAACTAACTAATAAAACTAAGAGATAATGGATATTTTGGATCTTCCCCATTTCCGGCTTTGATCGCGTTAATAACAGGAAATATGACAGCTATTATTCCAAGTAAGAGGAGACCTAACAAGCCTAATCCGAAAAATAAAATCATCGGAATACAAATCAGCATATAGATGAGAAGACTAATTTGGAAATTCAGAATTGTTTTTCCATGCTTATCCATCTGATAAACCCTGTCCTTGTTAGTTAGCCACAAGACCAATGGCACTAATAAACTACCAAATCCTATGACCAGCGTTATCAGCTGACTTAAATGGGTTAATACTAATAATTGCCTGTCTGTTCTCATTTTAATAGCATTTTGATTGATTAACACCTATTTGACGCAATTTCAATTAAAATGTTACATCATAAACATCTATTTGATAACCAATCGTTTAATGGTTATTCTATCGGCTTCAAAAATCTTAATAATGTAAACCCCTGCCCTCCAGTTGACCGGGATAATTTCATCATCAGTGATGGGTCTTTTGAGAATTGTCTGCCCGGCTATATTAAAGACTTCAATCTTTCCATCAACCAACAATCCACTGATTTGAAATGCATCAGATGCAGGATTGGGATGTAAAATCACAGATTCATCTTCTGCTTCCGGTAAGCCCAGTGTTTCTTCAACAAAGAAAGTGGCTGATAAGGAAATTGAATTTCCACACTCATCTGTCAAAGTAAAGAGGACCTCACGAGTCTCTGCACATGCGATGGGACCTGAATTATCATTGGTCACAAAGGCATTTCCACAGCTATCAGTTCCTGAAAAACCGGATAACCAATTCTGAAATTCGGTTTCATAATCTTCCTCGCATGTTACATTCATGTCAGTTGGTGCATTAACCCATACAGGATCTGTATTATCTGAAACTGAAACAACCTGCGTATGAATCGTATCGTTACTACATGCATCAGTTGCGGTCCAAACTCTATAAATAGTAAACTCCCCAGAACAACCTCCGGGCGTTGTACTTTCACTAAAGCTAACACCAGCCGATCCACAATCATCAGTTGCCGTTAGAGTATCTGCAGTTGGTATACTATTGCAATCCACTGCCTGGTCCATCGGTAGAGCTTCAATAAAGGTCGGATCGGTGGTGTCACTGACAGTCAGGGTTTGTGTATGTAC
>JABDPU010000013.1 GCA_013042625.1 Flavobacteriaceae bacterium
ATATCGGTGAAAACCGCATCGCTCTCACTAACGGCTTCGTATTGTAAGGCTTTTTCTTTGAAATAATTTTTATAGTACCCGTTATCAGGGTCTGTGTTTACATCACCCGTCTGAACGCGTTCAACATATTCTACTTCATATCCGGACTCACCGTAAATAGCATCTTCCTCATAGCCCGCATACTGGTATGAACCACATGAGACTAATAGAAAGGCTAATCCGACTATGCCGAAATAATGCATTTTTGATTGAAGGTAGTTATTAGATTGCATATCTCTTGATTATTATTGTTGAACAATACAAAAATAGTTAGTTTTGCTGAACTATTTTTTTAATTAACATTGCACAATATTTGTGCCAAATTGCATAATATGAGTAAAAATCTTACTCCGAGAAGTGAAGATTATTCCAAATGGTATAATGAGCTGGTTGTTAGGGCGGATATGGCCGAAAATTCAGCGGTTAGAGGCTGTATGGTCATAAAACCTTACGGATTTGCAATTTGGGAGAAAATGCAGGCGGAATTAGACCGTATGTTCAAAGAAACCGGTCATCAGAACGCTTATTTTCCTTTATTTATTCCGAAGAGCTTATTTGAAGCAGAAGAAAAAAATGCTGAGGGATTTGCGAAGGAATGTGCTGTGGTGACCCATTATAGATTAGAGAATGATCCTGACCATGAAGGTAAACTCCGCGTTGATCCTGAAGCTAAACTAGAGGAGGAGTTAGTAGTCAGGCCTACCAGTGAAGCGATTATTTGGAATACATACAGGAATTGGATTCAATCCTACAGAGACCTGCCTATTCTTGTGAATCAGTGGGCCAATGTGGTAAGATGGGAAATGAGGACACGCTTGTTTCTCAGAACTGCGGAATTTCTGTGGCAGGAAGGGCATACTGCCCACGCTACGGAAAAGGAGGCTATGGATGAAGCGGAGTTGATGAACAATGTGTATGCAAAATTTGCTGAAGGATTTATGGCCATGCCTGTTATCAAAGGATTAAAAACACCGAGTGAGCGTTTTGCCGGTGCCGAGGAAACCTTTTGTATTGAGGCTTTGATGCAAGATGGGAAGGCATTACAAGCGGGTACTTCTCACTTCCTTGGGCAGAATTTTGCCAAGGCATTTGATGTGAAATTTACCAACCGTGATGGTAAGCAGGACTATGTCTGGGCTACTTCCTGGGGTGTCTCTACGCGATTGATGGGTGCACTCATAATGACCCATGGTGATGATCGCGGTTTGGTGTTGCCACCTAACCTGGCACCGATTCAGGTTGTAATTGTCCCGATTTACAGGTCGGAGGAGCAGCTAAAGGCAATTTCTGAAGTTGTTGACGGATTGCAGTCGGAGTTAAGAGCTTCAGGTCTGACAGTAAAATATGATGATCGGGATACGCACAGACCGGGAGCAAAATTCGCTCAATATGAACTGCAGGGTATTCCTATAAGGTTGGCGATCGGGCCCAAGGATATGGAGAATGGTACAGTAGAGCTGGCAAGGCGCGATAACCTGACCAAGGAAATTGTTCCCTTAAATGAAGTCTCGGCCAGGATCGAAGGCCTTTTAACGGAAATTCAGGAAACCATGTTCCAGAGTGCCCTGGATTTCAGAGAGGAGCACACCACCGAGGTTGACGATTTCCAAACCTTTAAAAATGTTCTGGAAAATAAAACCGGTTTTATCTCAGCTCACTGGGATGGAACTTCGGAGACTGAAGATAAAATCAAGGAATTGACCAAAGCGACAATACGATGCATTCCCTTATATGAAGTGGGTCAGCCAGGCAAATGCGTTTATAGCGGCAAACCTTCGGAACGCAGGGTATTGTTTGCTAGAGCGTACTAGTCAACTTTTTTCAAAAAATATAAACTGAGGGTTGCAGCATTTAAAAATAGTTGTATTTTTGCATCCGCAACGGACCTTTTGTCCTTGTAAAACATAAAACCGGCCCGTTCGTCTATCGGCTAGGACGCCAGGTTTTCATCCTGGTAAGAGGGGTTCGATTCCCCTACGGGCTACAAATTATTAAGACATGGCAAACCATAAGTCAGCATTAAAGAGAATCAGAAGCAACGAAACAAAGCGCTTGCGTAACAGGTATCAGCACAAAACCACGCGTAATGCGATTAAAAAGTTGCGTGAATCAACCAACAAGAAAGATGCAGAGAAATTATATCCTGAGGTTGTATCTATGATCGACAGGTTAGCTAAGCGTAACATAATTCATGCAAATAAGGCGGCAAATCTGAAATCAAGTTTGTCGAAGCATATTACCTCGCTTTAATAAAAACATTACTCCAAAGAAAAACCTCTCGAGATCGAGAGGTTTTTTTATTTCTGAAATTTTTGTTTTTCTAAATAGCTTAACTATTCATGGAGATTAGGAATTCTTCATTGTTCCTGGTTTGCCTGAATCGATCATTAATGAATTCCATAGCCTCAACAGGATTCATGTCGGCTAAATATTTACGCATGATCCACATTCGTTTTACGGTATTTTCATCCAGTAACAGGTCATCACGACGCGTACTTGAAGAAACAAGGTCGATAGCAGGGAAGATTCTTCTGTTCGATATTCTTCTATCAAGCTGAAGCTCCATATTACCCGTACCTTTAAATTCTTCGAAGATCACTTCATCCATTTTCGAACCGGTTTCGGTTAGTGCGGTAGCGATAATGGTCAATGATCCACCATTTTCAATTTTCCTTGCAGCTCCAAAAAATCGTTTCGGACGGTGAAGGGCATTGGCGTCAACACCACCACTCAGAATTTTACCTGATGCCGGTTGAACAGTATTATATGCTCTGGCAAGACGTGTAATAGAATCGAGGAGGATGACAACATCATGCCCGCATTCTACAAGTCTTTTTGCTTTTTCAAGAACAATATTTGCAATCTTAACATGCTCATGAGCCTCCTTGTCGAAGGTTGAGGCGATCACTTCACCTTGAACATTTCGTTGCATATCTGTTACTTCTTCAGGACGTTCATCTATCAGAAGAATCATTTGGTAAACTTCGGGATGATTAGCAGCAATCGCGTTAGCCACATCCTTTAAAAGCATTGTTTTACCTGTTTTGGGTTGAGAAACAATCATTCCCCTTTGACCTTTTCCAATAGGACAGAACAAGTCCATGATCCTGGTTGAAATGGTGCTTTGCCTTTCGGCAAGATTGAATTTTTGTTGTGGGAACAATGGTGTTAAATGCTCAAAAGAAACCCGGTCCCTGACAATTTGGGGATCCAGTCCATTGATTTTAGTCACCTTAATTAAAGGAAAATATTTCTCACCTTCTTTCGGAGGTCTTACATTACCCAATACCGTATCACCGGTTTTTAAACCGAATAACCGGATCTGAGACTGGGATACATAGATATCATCGGGTGACGAGAGATAATTATAATCTGATGATCGAAGAAAGCCATAGCCATCGCTCATGATGTCCAATACACCCTCACTTTCTATGATAGCATCGAATTCGAAATCTGGTTCCCTGTATCTGTTACGGGTGTCTTTATTCCCGTTCTGTGTATGTCTTTTCTGATCACCGTGTTTCTGATGATCTCTTCTACCTTGTTTTTGGTTTTGACCTTGCTGTCGCTGCCCACGGGGTTTCTGATCTTTAGAAGCTGAATCCGGTTGTCTTTTTGAGTCTTTTCCAGCCTTTTCCTTTTCTGATCTCGGTTCTTCCTTTTTCTCAGCCTTGGCAGGTTTCCTTTCACGCTTCTTTGGGTGAGCAGGCTTATCTGTGGGCTGTGAGGCTTTTTTTGAATCGCTCTTTTGCTGTTGAGGTTCGTTCTTTCCAGGTTTAAATAAGGAAGGATTGGCAGCCTGATGATCCAGGATTTGATAGACCAGGTCTAGTTTTTTCATGCTCCTGTACTTTGAAATCTTAAGCTGTTTAGCCATTTCCTGAAGTTCAGTAAGCTTTTTTTCTTTTAGTTGTGATATTTCAAACATTATTGAATGAATCTGATGTAATTATTGTATTAATTAATCCGAAGGTTCCTTAAGAAGAATCGTGGAAAAATTGTATTGTATTTTAGAAGATAAAACTTAGCCGAAGTGCAGTACAAGTGGCTTTGTTCATGCAATTATACAACTTTATTTTCAGAATTTCCTATTTGTAATAAAAAAGAAACCTTTATTTTTGTTCGTCCGAAACCATGATACAACGCATTCAAACCATATACCTATTAATTGTTGCCGGTATTTCAGCCGGTTTAACCTTTGTATTCGACTTATGGAAGACTGCCGAGGGTGAACCTTTATTCGCTCAGGATGAGAT
>JABDPU010000182.1 GCA_013042625.1 Flavobacteriaceae bacterium
TTACGTGAAACTTCATTTTCTGTATCAGGATCGGTTCCAATGATCGCCTCCTTATCTACCGGAGAAGGAAGATAACGACAAACTGCATCGAGTAAGAACTGAACACCTTTATTTTTAAATGCCGAACCACAGATCATAGGAATGATTGACATGTCCATGACAGCGGCTCTTAAAGCAGCATGAATTTCATCTTCGGTAATCGAATCTTCGTCCTCCATGAATTTCTCAAGAAGCCCTTCGTCGTAACTCGCAACTTCTTCGATAAGCAGTGCGCGATATTCAGCAGCTTCCGCTTTCAATTCTTCAGGAATGTCAATTATATCGAATGTAGAACCCATTGAATCCTCATGCCAAACGATGGCGCGATTCTTTACAAGGTCTACAACGCCTTTAAAATCCATTTCTTCACCAATCGGTAAAACGATTGGCACTGCATTAGAACCAAGCATATCCTTAACCTGCTGACAAACCGCCAGGAAGTTAGAACCTTGCCGGTCCATCTTATTCACAAAGCCCATACGTGGAACTTTGTAGTTATCGGCTAATCTCCAGTTGGTTTCCGATTGTGGTTCAACACCATCAACGGCACTGAACAGGAAAACCAATCCGTCAAGAACACGAAGTGAACGGTTTACTTCAACCGTAAAATCAACGTGACCCGGAGTATCGATTATATTGAAATGATATCCTTTTGCATCTGGAGTAGGCTGTCCATTTTCCGTAGGGAAAGTCCATGTACAGGTTGTAGCGGCGGAAGTAATGGTAATTCCTCTTTCCTGCTCCTGCTCCATCCAGTCCATAGTGGCTGCACCATCATGCACCTCACCTATTTTATGAGATCGCCCTGTATAGTATAAGATACGCTCTGTAGTAGTGGTTTTCCCTGCATCGATATGAGCAGCGATCCCTATATTACGAGTATATTTTAAGTCTCTTGCCATGGTATATTAAAATCTAAAGTGTGAGAATGCTTTGTTGGCCTCAGCCATTTTGTGGGTATCCACGCGTTTCTTAACAGCAGCTCCTTCTTCCTTGGCAGCAGCTAATACTTCAGCAGCCAGTTTCTGAGCCATAGATTTTTCATTTCGCTTTCGCGCAAAACTGATAAGCCATTTCATGGCTGTTGAAATTTTACGGTCTGGACGAATTTGCATTGGGATCTGAAAGGTAGCACCACCAACACGGCGACTTCTTACCTCTACGTGCGGCATAACATTAGATAAGGCCTCTTTCCAAATTTCAAGAGCCGTTTTCTCGTCATCGTTTTTCTTTTGGTCAACGATATCAATCGCATCATAAAAGATTTTGAACGCCACTGACTTTTTACCGTCCCACATCATCATATTGACGAATCGTGTAACCAATTGGTCATTAAAACGCGGATCTGGTAAAAGTGGTCTTTTCTTTGCCTGTCTTTTTCTCATGTCTTCTTCAAAAGTTTATTTACTTCTTTGGGCGTTTTGCTCCGTACTTCGATCTTCGTTGCGTTCGGCCTTCAACACCTGCGGTGTCTAAAGCTCCACGAACGATATGATAACGAACTCCCGGCAAATCTTTCACCCTTCCGCCTCTAACCAATACTATCGAGTGCTCCTGGAGATTGTGTCCTTCACCCGGGATGTAGGCATTCACCTCGTTGCCATTAGTCAACCTAACCCTAGCCACTTTACGCATGGCCGAGTTTGGTTTCTTAGGCGTAGTAGTGTATACACGAGTACACACACCCCTTCGTTGTGGGCACGAATCTAAAGCAGCCGATTTACTCTTCTTGGTTATTTTGGCCCTTCCTTTTCGTACTAATTGTGAAATTGTTGGCATAAAATTTCTCTAAACAAATTTAAAAACCCTCTTCTTTGAGGGCTGCAAAGGTAGAAATTAAAATGAATTATTCAAATTGATGAACCCTAAAAATCATGTCTTATTAAAATTTAATTTTTATCCAACATGATTTCGGTTTTTTTTGCGTTAGATTTAATCGTCAAACCCTTTTGTTTTGAATATTCGCATTGCGGTTTTATTCCTGCTTTTTTTTGGTTCGGTGTATACATCCTGCCTGTCTCAAAATGTTTACCTCGAGGTCAGGGGAACTGATTCACTTTCGAGCCAGGTGATCGATTCACTAAATTTCAGAAAGTCATTTGACGGCTTGTTAAAATTGAATGCAGAACTCGACAGCCTGTCATTCCGACTTCAACGTTTGGGCTATATCGAAAATCAAGCCGGAAAAATCAGAAAAATAAATGATTCGACCTATGCTTCAGAAATCGATTTGCGGCAACGATTCAACACCATATATATATACTATTCTAAAACCGATTTAAATTCAGCTGATTTCGAGGGGCTTTCAACCGAGGTTACGAATGAGTATGCCCTGGTTAAAATCGCTATACTGGAAACTGTTCTGGCAGAGTTGAACCGAAGGCTCGCAAATAAAGGGCAACCATTTCTAGAATTACGGCTTCTTGATATCGAGAAAAAAGATGCGTCAAATTTACAGGGGTATTTAGATATTAAACTGAAACAAAAACGAACCATTGACAAAATTGTAATCAGGGGCTATGAAAAATTTCCGCAGTCATTTTTAAAGCGCATGCTCAATATTAAGACCGGGGCGGAATACAATATCGATGACATCAGGAAAAAGTCTGAACAACTTTCCGGATTAAGATTTGCAAATCAGACCCGTCCACCGGAAACCTTGTTCACCGCAGATTCGACAACCTTATATTTTTATATAGAAAAAACCAAAAGCAATTCATTTGATGGTTTTCTCGGCTTTGGTACAAATGAGGATACAAACAAACTTGAATTCGACGGTTACTTAAATCTGAATCTCATCAATAGCCTTAATTATGGAGAAACCTTACAACTGAATTATAAGAGTGATGAGAACGACCAGCAAACCCTTAATGTTCGAACTCAATTGCCCTACCTGTTTCGTTCGCCTGTTGGAGTAGATCTCAATCTGAATATTTTTAAAAAGGATTCATCCTTCACAACGGTAAGCCAGTCGGCCGACCTGTTTTACCAGTTGAAACCTAATCAGAATATCTTCGCTGGAATAAGTGCTGTGCAATCTAATGACCTGTTAGATGAAAACCAGTCCGGCATCAGCGATCTGAATTCAACCTTCCTAAATTTGAAATACGAATGGACTCAACCAAATTTGAATTCACTGCTTTTTCCTGTCGGCTTTAACCTGGAGGCCGGTGTTGGATTTGGAGAGCGCCAATCTGATACTTCAAAGGTAGGTCAACAACGCTTTGTTTTAAATAGCTCGAAAATATTCAAGCTGAATGATAGGAACAGTATTTTTCTCAGGCTGCAGTCGGCCGGGATTCTTTCTGAAGATTATTTCGATAATGAGTTGCTCAGATTTGGTGGTATAAATAACATACGGGGGTTTGAGGAGAATACCCTGGTCGCTAATCTGTTCGGAGTCCTGAATTCAGAATACCGATATCAACTGAGCAACACCATATATATACATACGATTTTGGATGCGGCATATTTTGAAAATGATTTGGCAAAAACAAAAGAAAAATTGTTCGGATATGGTTTTGGATTTGGATTATTAACCCGTGCCGGATTGCTTAGATTCAATTACGCGAATGGAAAATTCGACGGACAAAAATTCAAACTGACCAATTCAAAAATACATATCAGTTTAAATGCATCATTTTAAGGTGACTTCCTGAAAGCCCCGACAGTAGACAAAAAAAATTAAATTTTAACCAATAAATATTGTTTTATTAACTTTTTATTATGATTTTTGGCATAGACTAATTCAAATAAATTATAAAATGAAAACAAAGTTTAGTGGAATTTTAACGCTATTACTGGCGTTTGTTG
>JABDPU010000187.1 GCA_013042625.1 Flavobacteriaceae bacterium
AGCCTCATCTGCAATTCGTATCAGTTCATTAAGGCTATTCAGGATGTTTGAACCTTCACTTCTCATATGGGAGATGTACATGCCATCATATTCAGAAGCCACTTTGCATAATTCTACTAACTCTTCGGTGCTCGAGTAGAAGGCCGGTGCATAGATAAGCGATGAGCCAACACCAAGTGCACCTTCTTCCATGGCTTGTTTCACATGCGCTTTCATGCGATCCAGTTCTTCAGCAGTAGGCGGCCGGTCATCCATTCCTACTTCGTGAATCCTGACTGTTGTAGCACCAATAAATGAAGCAATGTTGGGAGAAACCCCTTTCCTTTCAAGATATTTAAGATATTCTGATAATTTGGTCCATTCGATATCAAATTTAATATCCCCCTGGGCGATCATTTGCTGTTTTTTCATGTCCTCGTTCAAGGGCCCCATTGACCAGCCTTCGCCAAATACCTCAAGGGTAACCCCTTGTTTGATATCTCCCATTGATCGACCGTCTTCAATCAATGAAATGGTAGCCCAGCTCAACATATTGATAAATCCCGGCGCGACAACCAGTCCGCTTGCATCAATTTCATTTTCTCCTATTGCATTGCCGAGATCTCCTATAGCAACAATACTGTCATTCTGGATTGCAAGATCACCTTGAAAAGAGGAATTGCTACTACCATCGATTAGGGTGCCATTTCGGATGACTGTGTCATAAACGGTTTTTTCCTGGCAGTTAAAAATTAGAATACTTAATACAATACAGTTGATTAAAGAACTTAATTTCATATTGGTTGATATTGGTTAGCCCAAATTCGAGTCACTTTATAGAATCGACTTTTGCCGTTGTCATACATATTACGAATTGAGTTGAGTTCCATGAATGGAAAGGCTTCAATGAACTCATATTTCATAGCATTAGAAATTAATTTGATGAACACCAATTATCGCTAAGTTCAGAGAAGGCGTGGGGTGTTAAAATAGCTCCTTCTAATATACTAAATTAAATCGTTTGACTTAAGTTGAAAAAGGAGCTGGATCTTAACTTAAGAAACAGTTATAAAACACCGTTTAATCAGGATCGGACCAATTACCAGGTAGGTCAGTGCCGTGTATAAGCCCGGAAAGTAATCGCCTATGTAAAGGGAGGTCAAAACATGAACAATCCCGTTGAACATAATCCCAAACAGTATAAAGAATATAACAATGATAGTGAACTCTTTGAGGTTCTTAAAAAGAGCAATTCCACCAAGAATAAATATAAAATATGCAACCATATTAAAGGTGGTCCAGACATCAAGATCATAAGGAGGTTGATTAAATAATGCGGGAAGTTTAATATGGAAACCGGTAAGATATTCTTCCGTAAAATGAAGAAATTGCATACCCAGGGCAAATAAGTAGAGGGGTAAAATTCGTTTGGGCTTAGGAATATTTTTTTCGAAAGTAAACAAGTATACGATCAAACTGACTAGCACTCCCGGAATAAATACTAAGACTGAACTTATTTCAGCAGAGACCAGGTAAAGAGTGAAAATGCTAATTAAAGCAATTGCACTCGCGATGACTTTGGAATACTTAAAGACCATAGTACAAAGATCATGATTAGATTGTACTATGGTCTAAAAATGGCTATTAAAAAAAGAAATTAGTTACTCAAGTACTACAATATTTTTG
This sequence comes from Flavobacteriaceae bacterium, assembly GCA_013042625.1. Lineage (GTDB taxonomy): Bacteria > Bacteroidota > Bacteroidia > Flavobacteriales > Flavobacteriaceae > SHLJ01. The sequence continues at coordinate 1,666 of JABDPU010000187.1, forward strand.
GCTTCACAGATGTTTTTTAAATCATCGGGCCAGACAGAGACTGTAACTTCACCAAGGTGTGCACAACGAAGCAGGTACATATAAGTACGTGCCTGCCCTATTCCTCCACCGATGCTCAATGGAATTTCATCATTAAGGATGGCCTGATGGTATGGAAGTTCAAGATAGTCGAGCTGACCTGAAAGTTTCAGTTGTATTTTCAATGTTTCCTTCGTTACCCTCACACCCATTGAACTTAATTCATGTCGTCTTTTGGTAACTGGGTTATAAACCAGTATATCGCCATTCAGACCAAACATTTGTTGACCGTCTTTTTCAATTGTTGGTGTAACCCAGTCATCATAATCTGCTGCTCGCATTTCATGTGGATATCCATCCTTAAGAACAGCACCAATTCCAATAATGAAAACTGCAGGGTATTTTTCAAGGAGTTTATTTTCCCTTTCTTTTCGTGGAAGGTCAGGGAACATATCCAGGATTTCTTCAGCATGAATAAATTTTAATTCTTCAGGGAAGTCGGGGAAGCGATCATCATTAAGTTCAGTGAACTCCCGTTTAGCCATTCGACCTGCATCACGGATAACTTCCCAAATATTCTTAACGGTATCTATAAGGTAATCGAGATTGCGGTCCTCATCCAAAATACGTTTTTCCCAATCCCATTGATCAACATAACAGGAATGGTCATGATCGAGGAAGTAATCCTTTCTTATCGCACGCATGTCGGTATTAATACCTTGTCCGACTTCACATTCAAACTGAGCCAGTGCCATGCGTTTCCACTTGGTGGCTGCCTGCACAACCTGGGTTTCAATACGTTTGTCAAGGCCAAGTCCGGCAGGAAACTCAACGGGAGTCCGTGAGCCATCGCGATCAAGATAATCGTTCACTCCGCTGTCCTTCCTTACAATTAAAGGAACCTGAACCATCTGCAGGTTCAGTTTTTCCGCCAGGCCTTTTTCAATAAAGTCTTTTACCATATAAAGGGCCTTCATGCGTTTTAAGGGTGGGAGTAATGGTTTATAGTTTTCAGGTAGAACTTTACTGACTTCGGCATAGGTGCTGATTCCGGGACCAGCAAGGTCGGTACGTTTGGTTTTCATTGCATTATAAGGTTTAGTCGTTTGGAATCAAAACAGATGGGTTGGACCATGTTCCGATTCCTTCCAAAGTTATAGAATT
>JABDPU010000188.1 GCA_013042625.1 Flavobacteriaceae bacterium
ACGAAACCCAACGTACTACCCATGCCTTCCTTAATACTATCCATGATGACAGAAGGAGCCAAACCGGATACAATACCCACAACGATGCTCGCGATTAGAAGCGCAATAAAGGCCTGCAGTTTAAATCGGAGAATAAGAACAAGTAGTACTGCGATCCCGAGGCCAATTGCTATCAAAAGTTGAAAATCCATCTATTGTTTCCAGTTTATATGCACGAGGTTATCATCTCTATCATCTGATAAGTACAAACCATGGCCACCAAAATAATCTCTTTGAGCCTGGACCAAATTGGTGGGAAGAGATTCAGTTGTTAAGGCAATCCAATAATTATAAGCCGAACTCAGACCCGGAATGGAAATACGCTTTTTGATGGCCTCTATAACTGCTGTTTTTAGCGCAGGTTCTGAATCTTTTACCGTTTGCAGAATATCTATGTCGTTTAATATTGCTCCTTTCTTAAGTCCATCTATGCAATTTCTCATCAGCTCAGACCTGATAATACATCCATTGGTCCAGATCCTGGCCAGTTCAGAAAGATTGAGGTTCCAATTGTACGTTTCGGAAGCGATTCTCAGCATTTCAAAGCCCTGATGATGATTGATTATTCTTGCAGCGCGATAGGCAGTTAATAAGACCGAATCTTCAATTTCAAAATCATCTCCAGGCTTTTCAACCTGTGTTGACAGCATTATTCTGGTTTCTTTCATTGCTGAAAGCATTCTGAACTCAACCGCCGAACCGATCATTGATACAGTGCATCCCAATTCAGCAGCGAGTTGTACGGTCCAGTTGCCGGTGCCTTTACTTCCGGCAACATCGGAAATTAAATCAATCCAATATTGACCTTGACGATTTGTTTTCCGAAGAATATCAGAAGAAATATCCAATAAAAAGCTGGAATTTCCGGAACCCGACCATTTAGAAAACAGACTTGAAATTTCTTCGTTTGAATATTTTGAAGCCAGGCAGCTATACATCTCTGCAATCAGCTGCATCTCGGCATATTCAATCCCATTGTGTACCATTTTTACAAAATGCCCGGAACCATCCGGACCTATATAAGAACAGCATGGATTTCCCTGTGAGTCCCTCGCAGCAATCATTTCAAGTACAGGTAATATTTCGATTATATGACCTTTATTTCCACCAGGCATCATGGAAGGCCCTTTAAGAGCGCCTTCAGAACCACCGGAAATCCCCATACCAACAAATCCAATTTGACTTTCTTCCAGGTTTTTTTGTCTTCGTATTGTATCCTTGAAGAATGAATTCCCACCATCAACGATAAGATCTCCTGCATCAAGCAGTCCGCTTAGTTCATTCAAAACAAGATCAACTGCCTTTCCGGCACTAACCATAAGAATGATCGTCCTGGGCTTTGAAATTGACTGAACGAATTCGCCTAAATCAGTAAAGCCATTAAGCGATTGATCATTATTACAACTCTTTATAAATTCATCTATCACATCCTTTTCCTGCTCTGTGTACCTGTTATATACTGATAATTTGAAATCCTTGTTCAGCATATTCCTGGACAACTGGCTGCCCATAACACCAAGTCCGATCAACCCGAGGCGACATTCATGACGGAACCTGAAGATTGTCTTAATCCGGGAAACCATTTCCGCCGGCTGATGTTCTATCGGAACGTGAATTCCATAATCCGGCCACTCCATTGCATCAAATTGAGATTGAAGTAATTCAGCAGAAAAAAAATGGTCTTTTCGTTCGGTCATCCTTTGGCGGACCAAATCGTATGACCCTCTTAAAACAATCCAATTGATCTTAACGTCCTTTGATTGAAGGATTCCCCTATATGATTCTTTGAGTGCAGAGCAGGCAAGGACAGCACCCTCGCTGTTACTCCAGTTATGTAATTCTTCAGAAAGCAATTCCAACCATGGTCTTCTGTCCTTATCATCAAGAGCAAGACCAGATTTCATTTTATCTAAATTAGACTTTGGGTGAAAATCATCAGCATCAAAGAAAGGCATATTCATTTCAGAAGCCAGTAAACGACCGACTGTTGTCTTTCCGCTTCCGCTGACTCCCATAATGATTAACAACTCCCCTTTCAAGATAATGTGTTTTAAATTTTATTTCAATCCGAAAAATGGACTTTTTACACCTTTTACTCCAGGCACGACCTTGAAAATTGATCCGGCATCCGGATATTTTTGCTGCTCTTCTTCGGTCATATCCAGACTTGATGAAGTAATATAAAGGGTATCGAGTTTTGCTCCTCCGAATGCACAGGCCGTAACATTATGAGCAGGCACCATAACTTTTCTAATAAGATCACCGCTAACAGGATCGTATTGTGCAACAGCGTTACCATTCCAGAGGCCGACCCATAAATGATCATTTTCATCTATAGCCATTCCATCCGGAAAACCGTCTTCGGGGTTAATTTCAACAGCAATACGCTCATTTGAAATTTCCGAAGTGTCGGGGTTATAATCGAATGCTTTAATAACACCGGTAGGCGTGTCTATATAGTACATAATACTCTTATCACTCGTCCATACAATTCCATTGGAAATGGTGATATTGTCTTTCATTTTTTCAGTCTGGCCATTTTTATTTATCCTGTAGAGACTAGCCTCCGGCCTGCTTTGCTCATAATGCATAGATCCAACCCATAAATTTCCATTAGGATCACATTTACCATCATTGAATCGATTTCCAGGTTGATCGGATTCCACATCGGAAAGTAAGCGTGTTTTGCCTGTTTCTAAGTCGATAAAATATATTCCATTTTCAAGGGCTACTACGGCTTCGCTGTTTGAGTATGGAACAACGGTGCCTACCCTGGATTCGGTAGCTAAAAAGCGGTCGGTTTGTTTAGCCGGATCATAAATATGAAGCTTTTTACCTTCTATATCCACCCAGAAGAGGGTATTATCCTTATGGTTCCAGATTGCTCCCTCTCCCAGAAGTGCATCTGTTTTAAATGCTAGTTGCGCTTTCAAATCCGGTTTTTTCTCGCTCGTTTTATTGCATGAATAAAACAAGGCAAGGGAGAAAATAATTAAAAGAGAACGGTTGATCATCAATATCCTGAATTGTACTTTGGCAAGATATTAATAATTGAAAAAAGAAATGGAAAGTAATTAATGGTATAATAAAAAAGGCAGCTAATAGCTGCCTTTTTTTATTTCTTAGTAACTGACGTATTCAGTTTTTTGCTCATTTCCATCGAAATGGCGGATCGTTCAAATTTCAACTTCCCCGCCAGGGTTTCAATAACACAGGTGCTGTCTTTCTCATTGAGATCGACTACTTTCCCATGAATACCGCTTTTTGTAATAACCCTATCGCCTCTTTTGAGTTCAGATGCAAATTTCTTTTCCTGTTTAGCTCTTCTCATCTGGGGTGCAATCATAAAGAAGTACACCACAACGAACATTAACAGGAACGGTGCTAAGCTGCCTAATCCTTCCAACGTCATTAATTTTCTTTAACTATTGAACAACAGTTTTTGGAGTAGCCGCCTCATTAGGGTCTGGCTTGATAAAGGCAGAAATCTTAACTGTTTCTTTACCCTTCTCGGTATTAGCTGTTACAGTAACGGTTTTAGACACTTTGTTTTTGCCCTTTCCATTAAACTTAACAGTGAATTGAGAAGATTCTCCAGGACTTAATGGTTCCTTACTCCAGTCCTGAGGAACAGTACATCCACAGGTACTTTTGATATCGGTAATTACCAATGGAGCTTTTCCTGAATTCGTGTAGCTGAAAACTGTTTCAACAGGAGTTCCATTTTCAATTTCACCGAAATCATGTTCAGTCTTGTCAAAAGAAAGAACAGGGAAATCAACTGAAGCAGCATCACGTTCAGCTGCCTGAGTTACATTTTCAGATTTGATCTTGCTTGAGGCATCCTCCTTACAAGAAGTAAAAGCGACCATACACAAGGCGCTTAATCCTAAAATTACTTTTTTCATTGCGTTCATTTTTGGGTTTATCGTAATAAACTATTTAAAATTAATAAAATAGGTTCAATTCTTAAAAGCGCCTAAATGTAATAAATTTTTATTACATCAATCCGCGACCAGCCTTATTTAACGTTCCTTTAGCTTGATGTTCCTTAACGGTTTTATCAAGGATTCCATTGATAAAATTACTGCTTTTTGGAGTAGAATACTCCTTGGCAATTTCCAAATATTCATTTATTGTCACCTTTACGGGTATAGATGGAAACTTTTCTATCTCACAAATGGCCATCTGCAAAAGGACCAGGTCAAGATTGGCAATCCTGTCCTTATCCCAATTCATGGTTTTTTCTTCAATAATACCTGTTAGAAACGAAAGATTGAGAATCGTTTTGTTCATCAGGTCGAAGCCAAACTGCCGGTCCTCTTCATCCCTGAACAACCCAGGAATAAGAAGATCTCCTGAAGAACTCGGACTTGATCTTTTAATCAATTTTACAAACAGCGTATTAATCACAGGAAGATCGTCCAACCATGTAATTTTACAATCTTCGTAATAGGAATACAACTTGTCGTTAGGTGCAATTATTTGCTTGTAAATATCAAGAATGAATGATTTGTCCTCTTCGAAACTGTTTACCCTGTCAGACATGTATTTCTCGTAAACAGGGCTTTTTCTAATGGCTTTGAAGATTAGATCAACATATTCGTCATTTTCCTTCCAGTTATTCAGTTTCCTGGATTGGACTAATTCTTCCAATCTTTTGCTTTCGGCTATTTTTATCAGCAATTGATTATCAACAAATTTGGTATTGGGAATTCTTTCAGCTGCGGTGGCCAGGTGTTTTTTCCGTTCAAGTTTAGTATACTCCACAGCTCTCAATCTAACTTCCAAGAGCAGGCTAATCACCAGGAGGTACAGTTCGAACATGCCATCCATACTCCGTTGAAGCATGTTTTCGTATTTCTTGAGGTCATCGCTTTCAGTCCCTCGAAATGCAAATAACAACTGCATTACTTTAATACGAATGTGTCTTCTGTTCAGCATTTATAAAGAACTTTATAGTACAATCAGCTTTGAGAATTGATCGACCAATTAGGGGACAAAAATAAAAACAATTTCGACAATTACAGCTTCTGAGAGCGAAGCCTTTGATCGATCCTCTTCCTGGCTATCTCCAGCGCCGCGTTATGACTGCTAATGTTATTGATTTTGGCATGCTGAAGAATTTCCAGGGTGGTATTAAAGATATTTTCGGTTTTAGTCTTGATCTCTGCTTTGTCATAGCCTTCTAATTCGGCGAAGACATTAATTATACCGCCGGCATTAATAAGAAAATCGGGTGCATAAACTATTCCCTTTTCCAGTAATAATTTCCCATGTTTGTCCTCATTAGCCAACTGGTTATTGGCAGCACCAGCGATCACCTTTGCTTTTAAACGATCAATTGTTTCGTCATTTATGGTTGCGCCAAGTGCACAGGGGGCATATATATCAACATCGGCAGAATAAACGTCTTCTCCTTCGAAAACGGAACAACCATAAGTTCTGCTTATGTATTCAAGTCTTTCGATATTTATATCGTCTATAATAATCCTGGCACCTGCCTGGCTTAAATGATCAACCAGAACCTCTCCCACATGGCCGATACCCTGAACAAGTACAGATTTTCCTTCAAGACTATCAGTTCCAAAATTGAACTGGCAGGCTGCTTTCAGTCCCATAAAAACCCCATAAGCAGTTGCAGGTGACGGATTTCCAGCGCCGCCCTTTGACTCCGATATACCGGTTACAAAGGGGGTTACTTCGCGAATAAGATCCATATCGGCGGTTTCCATTCCAACATCTTCAGCCGTATAATATTTTCCTCCGAGTGAATGAATAAATTCACCGAATCTTTTCATCAGTTCTGGAGTTTTCTGGGTTTTGGCATCTCCAATGATAACTGCCTTTCCTCCTCCGAGGTTTAAACCGGTCACGGCTGCTTTAAATGTCATACCTCTCGAGAGCCTGAGTACATCATTCAGAGCTTCCCACTCATTATTATACTGCCACATCCTGGTCCCGCCCAATGCAGGGCCAAGCACGGTTGAGTGAATCCCTATTATTGCTTTTAAACCTGTATCTTTGTCGTTGCAAAAAACGACCTGCTCGTGATCATCAAAAGACATTTGTCCGAAAACAGGTTCTGAATTTTGTAGTGCTGATTTAGAAAGTAACTCGGTTGTCATATTATGGGATTAAGATTGAGAAATTACGAAATCTTCAATTTTAGACCGCAAAAATAGCTGATAATTGAATATTAAACAATGACAAGGGTCATTTTTCGATATATTGTTAATCAAATAAAATTGCTTTAACTCTTGAAAGAGCTTAAATACCTCAATAAATATTTTAAAAAATACCGTTCGCGCCTACTATTGGGAATTGTTATAACCATTGGAGCCAAGATATTTGCACTTTTTACACCGAGGTTAATCGGTAAATCAGTAGATGTGGTGGTCAGAGGCGCTGAAGGGCAGATCACTCCCGAATTATTCCGTACAGAACTTCTCACGAATGTTCTATATCTTCTTGGTGCAGCTCTTATTGCCGGTGGTTTTACTTTTCTGATGCGCCAAACCATTATCAATGTTTCCAGATATGTAGAATACGATCTGAAAAACGAGATTTATGAGCAATACCAAAAATTGTCCTTAAGTTTCTATAAAGCTAATCGGACAGGCGACTTAATGAGCCGAATAAGCGAGGACGTTGGTAAGGTCAGAATGTATTTCGGACCGGCTATAATGTATACTATGAACATGATTACCTTGTTTGTAGTGGCCTTCATTTATATGATCAACCAGGCTCCCACCCTTACACTTTATACCATAATCCCTTTACCCATTCTTTCTGTTGCCATTTATTTTCTATCAAAAGCCATTCATAAGCGTAGCACCATTGTTCAGCAGTACCTGGCGAAATTATCAACCTTTACTCAGGAATCGTTTAGCGGAATCTCAATCATCAAGGCTTATACTATAGAAGACCAAACCAATTCGGCCTTTCAATTGCTTTCAACCGAACAACGTCAGAAACAGATTGACCTGGCAACCATTCGGGCTTTGTTTTTTCCCCTGATGATCCTGCTCATTGGAGTGAGCAATCTATTGGTGATTTATATTGGTGGAAAGCAATATATGAACGGACAGATCGATAGTATCGGTACCATAGCCGAGTTCATCATATATGTCAATATGTTAACCTGGCCGGTAACTGCCATAGGATGGGTAACTTCATTGGTCCAGGAAGCCGAAGCTTCTCAGAAACGAATCAACGAGTTTTTAAAAGAGGAACCGGAAATTCAAAATACGGCAGAAGAGGAAACCAAGATCGAAGGCAGTATTGAATTCAGAAATGTATCATTCACCTATCCCGATACTAATATACTGGCTTTGGACAAATTTTCATTTAAGTTAAAAAAGGGAAATACGCTGGCCATTATAGGTAAAACCGGGTCAGGGAAATCAACTGTTCTGGATCTCATCGGCCGATTATATGATGTAGATGAAGGCCAGATTCTGATTGATGGTAAGGACATTAAAACAGTGCATTTGTCGAGTTTACGGGAAAGTATTGGCTATGTGCCCCAGGATGCATTTTTATTTTCAGAAAGCATAAAGAATAATATTAAATTCGGATCAATTAATGCCTCTGATGAGGATGTGATCCGCGCCGCAAAGAATTCTGAAGTCCATAATAATATCGTTCAATTCAATGATGGTTATGATACTGTTCTGGGTGAACGTGGCATTACCTTATCCGGTGGGCAGAAGCAGAGAGTATCAATCGCCAGGGCTATAATTAAGAACCCTGATATCCTCCTGCTCGATGATTGCCTTTCGGCAGTTGATACTGAAACTGAGGAACGGATTTTAAGCAACCTGGAAAGAATCGTTATGGGTAAATCCACTGTAATTGTGAGTCATAGGATTTCATCGGTTAAGAATGCCGATCATATTATAGTACTGGATCATGGAAAGGTAATTCAGTCGGGTAAACATGAGGAACTGATCAATACAGGAGGGTATTATAAGGACCTTTATCAGAAACAACTGTCAGAAAAAGATTTAACTTAATTAGTTGGTTGCTAATCTTTTTTTTTGGATTTTTGATTCATCATAAACAGAATCATTCTTAACTAAACCAATATGAAAAATAACGAGATGCTGGAGAAAGAGGAGATTTTTTCGAAGGTTTTAAGAGCTGGAAGACGTACTTACTTTTTTGATGTAAGAGCAACTAAAGCCGGTGATTATTACCTGACGATAACAGAGAGTAAGAAATTTACAAATGATGATGGCTCGTTCCACTATAAGAAACATAAGATTTATCTCTATAAAGAAGACTTTTCAGAGTTCAGATCGATCTTAGGGGAAATGACGGATTATATCATTGATGAAAAAGGTGAAGAGGTCATCAGTGAAAGACATCAAAGAGATTTCAAAAAAGAAGAACACAATTCCGAAACACCAGAGGAAAGCTCGAATTCTACACCTGAAAGCTTTACCGATGTTAATTTCGAAGATATTTAAATCGATATAGATAGCATTAAAAACCGTCATGATTTCATGACGGTTTTTTTATATTTATACTCTAACGCTTCACGATATGAAAAAAATTATGTTGCTGGGCTTACTGTTCAGCGGAATGATATTCTCTCAGAACAAAACAGACCTCTCTTATTATTTACCAGATCATAAACAGTACGATTCAGCTATTCCAACTCCTGAATCCGTAATTCGTCATCAGGTTGGTGAATGGCATATCACCCATGATAAATTAGCCCAGTATATGATTGCACTGGCTGAGTCATCAGATCGAATTAGTATTGAAGACCGGGGTAGTACTTTCGAGGGCAGGCCATTATTGTTGTTAACCATCACATCACCTGCCAATCATGAAAGAATTGATTCTATTCGCGATGCTCATATCTCAGCAACGGAGAGCAGTACTGCAAATACATCATCAAGACCCGTTGTGGTATACCAGGGTTTTTCCATACATGGAAACGAGCCCAGTGGAGCCAATGCTTCTATGCTGGTGGCTTATCATCTCGCAGCTTCTCAGAGCCAGGACGTTCTGGACCTCCTGGATAATGCTGTAATCCTTTTCGATCCATCTTATAATCCTGATGGCCTTCAGCGTTTTGCATACTGGGCCAATACCAATAGAAGTATACATCTTAATTCCGATCCATATGACAGGGAATACAGTGAAGTGTGGCCCGGCGGACGAACTAACCATTATTGGTTTGATATGAACAGGGATTGGTTACCTGTTCAACTACCGGAATCACGCGTACGAATCAAAAGCTTTCACAAATGGTTACCGAATGTACTGACTGACCATCATGAGATGGGTACCAATGCAACCTTCTTTTTCCAACCTGGTATTCCTTCCCGTACCCACCCACTGACACCTAAGTTAAACCAGGAGTTAACCGGAGAAATTGGGAAATTCCACGCTAGAGCACTGAATAAAATCGGATCATTATATTATACCGAGGAGAGCTTTGACGATTTCTACTATGGAAAGGGATCGACCTTTCCAGACATCAACGGTGGAATAGGAATCCTGTTCGAACAAGCCAGTTCAAGAGGTCATATCCAGCAAAGTGCAAATGGTGTGCTCACCTTTCCTTTCACCATACGCAATCAGTTAACGGCGGCTCTATCGACTTTGGAAGCTGCAAAGAACATGAGGGAAAGGCTACTGAAATATCAGCACAGTTTCTTTAAGAATGCAAGGGATGAAGCTTCCAAAGAGGGAAACAAGGCAATTGTTTTTGGAAACGAGAAGGATAAAGCCCGGACCTTTCACCTGGCCGAAATTTTAAAACGCCATAAAATAAAGGTTCATGAGCTTAAGCAAGATATACGAATTGATGGACAATCCTTTAAAAAAGGATTCAGCTATGTCATCCCTAAAAATCAAAAGAATACCAGGCTGATCAATGCAATTTTTGAAAAGCGGACAAAATTTCAGGACAGCCTGTTCTACGATATTTCGGCCTGGACCTTTCCATTGGCCTTTAACCTGGACTACTCACAAAAAGCAACCATGAGTAATGCAGGTACAGAAGTAACAGACCTAAAACTGCAGGAAGGTGGGGTTTCGTCCAACAGTAACTATGCCTATTTAATGGAGTGGCATGAATATTATAGTCCTAAAGCCCTCAACCAGATTTTAAATCAAGGATTAAAAGCCAAGGTTGCCTTGAAACAATTCAAGATGAACGGCAAGATGTATGACTATGGAACCATTATGATACCTGTTCAGAACCAGGTCCTGAATGCATCAGCCTTATATAATTTCCTTGACTCTACTGCTAAAGGCAGTCATTTGACAATGGATGCTGTTTCAACCGGACTAACTGAAGGGATTGACCTGGGTAGTAATAATTTCAGGGCATTGAAAAAGGCTAAAATTGCATTGCTTGTCGGCTCAGGCGTACGATCCTATGATGCCGGTGAGATCTGGCATTTGTTTGATACCCGCTATGGTATTAAAGTGACCAAGCTCGATGTCAAGACGATGAACCGTGCCGACCTGAGTAAATACAATACCATTATAATTCCGAGCGCGAATGGCCTTTCCGAGGATCATGCGAAAAAGTTCAAATCCTGGGTTCAGGATGGGGGAACGCTCATCGCCTACAGGTCTACCTTGAATTGGCTTAAGAAGAATGAAATGGCCAAATTGGAATTTAAAAAGATGGAACTGACAGCAGAGGATGTGACATTTGAAGATCGATCAAAATTCAGGGGTGCCCAGGTTATTGGGGGAGCAATTTTCGATGCTGATATCGACCGATCTCACCCGGTAAACTTCGGTAATACCCGGAATAAGATTTCTATGTTCAGGAATACTACCCTGTTTATGAAACCTGATAAAAACAGCTATAACAATCCTATCCGATATACAAGCGATCCATTATTAAGCGGATATATATCCAATAGGAACTTAGATAGCTTAAAATCGACAGTACCCTTGCAACTTAAGGGGCTGGGCCGTGGAACCGTTGTTGCCTTTACCGATAATACGAATTTCAGAGCATTCTGGTATGGCACCAACAAATTATTGATGAACGCGATTTTCTTCAGAGAAGAACTCTGATCATGAAAAGAAATGTAATACTAACGCATCTGTTTTTAATAAGCATTTTGCTTGGTATAGTGTCATGCAAAAATGATGATGACAATGCACTGAATTGCAACAATGAGTTGCTGATCAGTTCGTTTCAGTATTCCAATGCCGAGGGGCAAATGTTTGAAATCAACGACCTGGACATTGAAGGAGACATCTTAACAATCCAGCTCAGTTCAGGAGGATGCAATGGTGATAGCTGGCAATTATGCCTGATCGATTCCGGAGCGATAATGGAATCTTTCCCACCGCAACGGCAGCTTAGATTTGTGCTGAGAAATAACGAGAACTGCCTGGCCTATATCACAAGATCTTACAGCTTCAATATTTCAGAACTGCAGACCGAAACCAATTCGGTGGTCCTCCATTTCAATGGGTATAATGATTCGTTGCTTTATGAATATTAAAAAGCTTTGTCCTTAGATCTTAACGGTTAAAATGGAAAGTATAATTATGGAGCCGATTGCTATAGCTGCTGCTTCCCAGCCTATCAGAAACCCGATAGCAAGCCCTAGCAGAATCAAATAAACCGGTACCACTGTAATTACCACAACAAAGCGAAAAGTGGCCATGAATTCCTTTTCTACAATTTTTGGCTGTACATAGGTTTTCCAAATGGCGTATGGAATGATCATAGCTATTTTCAGAAGAAATTTCAACAGTGATCTAAGAGGTTTAAGGGCTGACTTTTTCTGCGGTTTACAAGAATCAAACTGGCTGGAAATACACTGATTCACAGTTTTAGGATCCAGAAAATTAACATTTAATTCATTTAACCTGTTTAAGGTGGAATCATAGTTTTCCTCCGGAATTTGAGTGGTGAGTTGACTCAGTGCCTGATGTATTTCAGATTTCAAATTGACTACCTGATCATGTCGGAGGGAATTCGGATCATGACTTATTGGGTGTGGCTTATCCACATACATGGTTACCTCATCAACAAATTCGGTAGCATTTCTGAAATTAAATCCAACTGGAATCAGCTGAAGTTCTTGTTCGGGGTATTCTTCAAGAAAGTCGAAGACAATCCTTGTAAATCCTTTTGAAAGTGGCCTGACTCTGCGAACTAGGTTATGGCTACCTTCGGGAAAGATCACCACTATATTATTTTCATTTAACAGTTCAATACAATGATGAAAAATAGACTTATTCCTTTCAATTTTTTGCCAGCCATCTCTTATCCGGAATACCGGAATCATATTTAAACCTTTCAACAAGCTGGCGATTTTGGGCTTTTTAAAAACACTAGCTCTTGTTAAATAATAACCGAATTGCGGAAGGTTTACAGCTATAAGCAAAGCATCTATCAGAGCATTCTGATGATTACCTAAAACCATGGCAGGTGTATCCTTAGGAATATTTTTAAGTCCGTGTACTTTAATAGATCGGTAATAAAAGAAGAGTCCGGTTTTCAAATACCATTTTACTAAAAACAGTTTTATCTTCTTCATGAATTCTGCGGTTTATTGCCCCTCCTTGCCCAAAAAGTAGCGAGCACTAAGCCGGAAATGTTATGCCAAATCCCCCAAAACGCTACCATTACTGCCATTCCGCCAAGGCCTTCGAAAAATGCAAAAACCAATACCAATCCGAGACCGGCATTTTGTATGCCTGTTTCAATCGTTAGGGTTTTTTGCTCCCTGAATTGCAAGCGCCAAATCCTGGCAACGGTATAGCCCAGAAGCAAGGCTAGTATATTGTGTAAAATCCCTATACCCATCACCTTATGAAAGAATGTAAAGAACACCTCCAGATTATTTGAAAAACCGAATACGATTATCCCAATAAAGGCCACTACCGATATAGGCTTTAAAACAGTTGAGATACGGGCAGCCAACTTAGCATTTTTAGAGCGAATGAACATCCCTATAACCAGGGGGATTCCCAGTATAATGACAATTAGTTTTATCAATTTCCACGAATCTACTTCAACCTGGCGTAAAATCTCCGCGGTAGGTTCATAGAGTCCGCTATAGAATTGAAAGTTTAACGGTGTCAGAAACATAGCCATAAAGGTGGCAAAGGCGGTAAGACTAACAGATAAGGCAGAATTGCCCTTTGCCAGATGCGTCAGGAAATTAGAAACGTTGCCACCGGGACAAGCACCAACCAGGATCATTCCCAAAGCAATACTTGGATGAGGTTCAAACAAGATTACCAAAAAGAACGTGAGGGCCGGCAATAAAATAAACTGACTTACAATACCCAGCAATATAATTTTGGGGCGAATCAGGAGGTTTTTGAAATCGGCAACGGTTATTCCTAAAGCCACTACAAGCATAAAGGTTGCCAGCGTAATGTTCAGAAAAGTCTGGCTGTCTTCATTGAAAACAATCCTGGCATCATCAATTCCCTGTAAAATCATGAAACAATAGATCCGTTTTTCACCTCTTCGGCGGGGAATAACAGCATAACATCCTCCCCATCAACTGCACCAAGTACAAGGCATTCACTTTTAAAATTGGCAATTTGCTTGGCTGGAAAATTGACCACAGCAACCACTTTTTTATTCAATAGCTCTTCTTTGCTGTAGAGTGTAGTAATTTGCGCTGACGATTTTCGATAACCCAGATCTCCAAAATCGATGTTTAACTTAAAAGCAGGATTTCTTGCCTGTGGAAAATCTTCTACTTCCACAATGGTACCAATCCTGATATCAACTTTGGAAAAATCGTCATAATTTATGGTGCTGCTCATTTTCTAAAAATACGAATTATTGCGATATTGCATGAAAATAAGAAAAATGGCCAGAACACCTTCAAATATGCTCGCTTTAGGCACTAAAGCTCCGAATTTCCGACTTTATGATACGGCAAGCCACAGGATGCTGACCCTTGCAGAATTAAAAGGCAAGGCTGGAACAGTTGTTATGTTTATCTGCAACCATTGTCCGTTTGTGATTCATGTAAATGATCAACTTGTAAAAACAGCAAATGCATATCAGGCAAAAGGCATTCAGTTTATCGCGATCTCAAGTAATGATGTGATTAATTATCCGCAGGACGGGCCGGAAAAGATGATTGAACAAGTGAAGAAATTAAACTATCCCTTCCCTTATTTATATGATGAAACTCAACAGGTTGCTAAATCTTATGATGCGGCTTGCACACCTGATTTATACCTGTTCAATGAAAATCTGGAGCTCGTTTACAGAGGCCAGTTAGACGGGTCCCGTCCCGGTAATGATATCCCGGTTACCGGTGAAGACCTCCACTACGCAATGGATTGCTTGTTATCAGGAAAGGAAAATGACAGAAGTCAGATGCCATCAATTGGATGTAATATAAAGTGGAAGGTTTCAAATTAGTATTTCATAACTTAGCCAAACAAAAACAATTTAACCATGAGGAAATTTATTTATTTTATGTTGGTATTCGGACTAGTTTCCTGTTCTTCCAATGATGATGGTGACAACAACAATAACAATAATAACAATAACAACAATTCTCCACGGACTGATATCCCCGATGCTGCATTTGAGCAAGTGTTGATCGATTTGGGCTACGATAATGCTATCGACGGCAGCGTAGTTACCAACAATATTATAAATGTTACTGATCTGGTCATGAATAATAAAGGCATTTCCAGTTTGGAAGGATTAGATGATTTTCCATCATTGGTAAATCTTTGGGTTAATGACAATATGTTGTCGAATATTGATGTAACCCAAAATACCCAATTGAAATTTCTTTATGCGGAACGGAATATGTTGTCCTATGTTGATGTTACAACGCTGGCGTCTTTGGAAAAATTGGGATTAAATGAAAATCAATTGGATAGTGTCAATGTTGCAAATAATTTCTTCCTGCAGCAATTAGTAGTTCCGGATAATGACATTGAAAAAATCGATGTGTCCAATAATAATTCGCTTTCTGTTCTGAATGTTTTGAACAACCCCTTAACCTGTATAAGGGTAAATGCGAATCAGTTTACCAATACACCTGTCGGATGGATAAAAGATCCGGAAGATGAGTATGCATTCACATGTAATTAGATTATAGCCAGGAATTGGCCTTTAGGCAATTCTCTATATGAGCATAGTGGTGATCGCAATGCCAGGCGTAAATACAGACATTTTCTTTTAATTTAACGGTCTTGTTGTGTTCAGGATGAATAAATTCACAGTTGAATTCCTCTTCTGTCATGCCTTTGAGAAGGGTTACCAGTTTCGAATGAATTGCGGTTAACAGCATCAATGACACATCAATAGAGCCATCCTTTCCATCGGGCAATTCAGCCCATCGATCTTCATAATAATATTTAATAACCGGCTTGTCTTCAGTCAGAGCCCATTTAAAGCGAATGTAGCTATGAGCATGGCTATCTGCAACATGATGAATCACTTGTCTTATTGTCCACCCATCGGACCTGTATGCCGTGTCTAACTGATCATCGGAAAGGTGGGATACCAAAGATTTTAGTTTAGCAGGAAAAGCATCGAGGGTATTAATCTGTTTTGCTAACAGATCATTTGTAATTTGCTTCGGCAAGGAAAACTGTCCTATTGGAAAACGTAGCTTATAAAGTGGATCCTTAGACTGGTCTTTCATTATGCTAAAGGTTTTAAAAGTATAAAGATCGTCCTTTTTAAAAAGCGATACCATTTGAAGCAAAAAAAAGCACCTCCGAGGAAGTGCTTTTCAATCAACCAATCAACATCAACTATTTAGGCATAACTACCGTATCAATGATATGGATAACACCATTTGATCCCATAACATCGGTTTTCACAATCTGGCTGTAATTGCCATACTGATCTTTCAGGTAGATTTTGCCATCCTTGCTCATTACCTGAATTGGAGCACCATTTAAGGTTTTCAATTCAACTTTTCCATTTCCTTTTTCTAGCGCAGCAACAACATCGCTGGCTGCAATTTTTCCGCTGATAACATGATAGGTCAAAATACTTGTAAGTGCTTCACGCCCTGCTGGCTCAAGCAATGATCCTAAAGTTTTTGAATCGATTTTTCCAAATGCAGCATTGGTTGGAGCGAATACAGTAAACGGTCCTTCACCTTTTAAGGCTCCGACTAAATCGGCCGTTTTTAATGCAGTAACTAAGGTTGAGAAATCATCTACAGATACAGCAATGTCTACAATATCTTTATTCTGAGCGTTCGTTTGGTTTGTAAATCCAATGACTAATACACTGGCAATGATGAATACTAATTTTTTCATGACTTTTAATTTTTAATTCTGTTTAGATTTTGTTTTTGTTGATAAGCGCTTTCATTTTTAATTACACAGGAGAACTGGGTATGGATGAGCCTTCACATTTTTTATCATTTTTTTAACTACTTTTAACACAGTGCAGAATGAATCCCGGCTCATACAAGATCTTCAGAATAAGGATACCCAGGCCCTATCTAAATTATATGATAAGTATTCAGGTGCCATCTATGGTGTAATAATCAGGATTTGCAGGGATGAAGGCTTAGCAGAAAATATATTACAAGACACTTTTCTAAAAGTATGGCAGAATTCCTCCCAGTATGATCCTGCAAAAGGGCGTTTCTATACCTGGGTTTATCGGATAGCCAGAAATAATACTCTAAATGAACTTAGAAAGGGTAACAACCTCATCCAAACCACCGATTTAGGTGTATATGAAGATGAGAAGGAAGAGTTACCGATGGATTATGAGCCGTTAAAAGGATCGATTCAGAAATTGGTTTCCCATCACCGAAAGGCGATCGAATTGGTATATTTTAACGGATTGACCCACAGTGAGGCTCATAAAGTAATGGAAGTGCCACTGGGTACATTCAAATCATATGTGCGTCAAGCTTTAAAACAGTTAAGGGAGAATTATGAAATGGAATAGTACATACATAAGGGATAATGGCCTTCTTGAACTATATCTGTTAGATGAATTAAAGGAGGATGAAAGAGTTGCAATTGAAGCCGCCCTTGAAAGCGATAGTGACTTAAAGGAGGAGTTAATGAAGCTGGAAGCCGATTTAGAGGGTTTGGCATTTGAAAATGAGGTTAGGCCAGATTCTTCGGTAAAAACGGCTTTGCTCGAGACTATTGCTTCCAAGGATGAGGTTAGTGATGACTCAAGAGTAATTTCTTTAACGAGTTCAAGGAAGTTTCGAATTTCCTTTTATGTAGCGGCCAGTATTGCTGCTTTATTACTATTGAATTCAATCTGGATGTATAATAACCTGCGGTCTTCACAGCAGCAGCTCGAAGTTTTGATGTCAGAAACTAATGACCTCAAAATTCAATTGGCGAATATAGAAGCTGAATTCAGTGAAACATCAAAGTGGTATGCAATGGTTAATGATCCTGATGTCGATAAACATATTATGGTTGGAAACCGCTTATCTCCAGAGTCTGTCGCAGTCGCTTATCTCAATGAAGAAGCTCAGACGGTGGTTTTGAAAACCGATAAGCTAGCGCCATTAGATTCTGAAAAAACATATCAGATGTGGG